>NZ_JASCOP010000006.1:0-78454 GCF_029959395.1 Stenotrophomonas sp. PS02300 | reverse complement strand
TATCCGGACTCGGGGGTGAGCAGGTCAGGCCCACGCCCGGGGTTGAGGGTCGCGCGCGCCGACGGGGGCGCGCGCCGGACCTCACGCAGCAGGATGTCGATGGCGGTGTCGGCCATGTCCGCCACCGGCTGATGGATGGTGGTCAGTTCCGGCCACACCATGGTCGACGCTGAGGTATCGTCGAAGCCCACCACCGAAAGATCGCCCGGCACGTCCAGCCCGCGCCGGTGTGCCACCGATACCACGGCGGATGCCATGTCATCGTTGCTGGCGAAGATCGCACTCGGCGGCTGGGGCAGGGCCAGCAGGTGCTCCGCAGCGTCCAGTCCGGATCGATACGTAAAGAGCCCAGGCTGAACCAGCGCCTCGTCGTACCCGATGCCGGCATCGGCCAATGCATCCCGGTATCCCTGCCAGCGTTGCGCGCTGGCGGTCTGGTTCGGGTCCCCCTTGATGTAGCCGATACGCCTATGCCCGTGGGCGATGAGATGCGCCACCATTTCCCGACTGGCATGGCGGTCGTCGATACGCACGCAGGACACCCGGTCGCAGAACTGGCTGGATGCGATGGAGACAACGGGAACCCCGGCATTGACGAATATGTCGACGATCGCCTTCGATTCGCACAGGGGCGGCGGAAGAATCACCCCGGCCACGCTGTCGCACAGTTGCCGTGCCGCCTCCCGCCGTGCATTGGCGCTCAGCCCATCCCACGTAGAGATCGCCAGTTGCGCCGCAGACCGGGTGGACCCGCGCAGCGCGCCCACCAGCAGCTCACGCAGGTAGCTGGAGCTGGGGTTGGTGTAGATCAGCGCGATGCAGGTGTGCTGCGCTGCGGCCAGGGCGCTTGCCGCCAGGTTGGGCCGGTAATCCAGTTCCAGCACGCTGCGCATGACCCGTTCGCGGTTTTCCTCGCGCACGCTGGCATGGCCATTGATTACGCGCGAAACCGTCATGGCCGATACGCCGGCATGCGCGGCGACCTCATCGATGGTGACGGCACTGCCTTTGCGACGCACCACTTTCTGGCTGTTTTTCAAGGAAGCGTTTCCTTTGCTGCGCTGCATGATGACAACCGTGTGACCGGGTGATTAGTCTGCGCCCTGACGCGATGGTAGCGCTACCACTCAGCCAAGGTAAGGCTCAGCGGGCACCCCCCATATACCAAACGCGTGTTCTGGCAAGCCTGAAAGCGAGTTTGAATCGCAGTGCAAAAAAACGCACTGCGATGTTCGGTGTGGAAGACGGGCATCGCCCGTGCGTGCCCCTTGGAGGGGCGGTACATCCATTCGATCGTATGTCAGAGGGGAGAGTCATGAGCGCTTGTGCTTTCCGTCGTACCCCAGACCTGAGGGCTCACGCATGAGCCGGAAGCTGGCGAAACTTACATCCCGGGCCATGTTCACCTTCGTGGGCGGCGTCCTGGTCATCAATCCTGCATTCGCACAGGACGCCGCAACGCCGGCACCTGCTGCCCAGCAGCAGTCCCAGTCACAGGCCACACCGACCCAGCTGGACACGGTGCAGGTAACGGGTATCCGCAACAGCCTCAGCCAGGCGATGGACATCAAGCGCGACTCGGCTGGCGTCGTGGATGCGATCAGTGCCGAGGATATCGGCAAGTTCCCCGATACCAACCTGGCCGAATCCCTGCAGCGCATCACCGGCATCTCCATCGAGCGTCGTGATGGTGAAGGCGCGCAGGTCACCGCGCGTGGCTTCGGCCCGCAGTTCAACATGGTGACCCTCAACGGCCGCCAGATGCCCGGTGCCGATGCATTCGGCGCGGCGGGGCAGGTTGCCATCGGCGGTGTGGACGGCGGTACCCGCGCGTTCAACTTCGCGCAGTTGGCTGCCGAAGCGGTCAATGGCATCGAGGTCTTCAAGACCAGCCAGGCCAACGTGCCCAGCGGCGGTATCGGCGCCACCATCAACATCCTCACCGGACGTCCGTTCGACCATGAGGGCACGGTTGCCAGCGCCGGGGCCAAGATCGTCTCCGACCAGAGCCAGCCGTTCGACAACGACATCACCCCCGAGCTTTCCGGCATCTTCAGCTACACCAACCCGGACAAGACCTGGGGCGTGGGTGTCAGCGCGAGCTACCAGAAGCGCAAGGGTGGCTCGGTGCAGGCCACCAACAACTACTGGAACATCCAGCCGTGGACCGGCACCATGCCCGGCAACCCGACGGTGACCAACGCACCGGCGATCGGCGCGCTGTACGGGCGCCCGAACGACCTGCGCTATGCCTTCGCCGATTTCGAGCGCGAGCGCATCAATGGCCAGGCGGTGCTGCAGTTCGCACCGACCGATGCAGTGACCCTGACCCTGGATTACACCTACTCGACCAACGAGATCGAAGAGAATCGTGGCGAGCAGGGCATGTGGCTGCAGAACAGCAACTACACCGATGTGGTGTTCGACACCAGCGGCGCGGTGGCCACGCCCATCTACATCCGCGAAATCTCCGGAACCAAGGACTTCGGGCTCGAACAGCAGCGCAGCATGCAGAAGTACAAGCTGGGTTCGCTGGGCTTCAATGCCACCTGGAACGTCACCGACCGCTTCAAGCTGAGCTTCGACGGCCACGACTCCAAGAACGAGAGCCGCCCGAACGATCCGCTCACCGGCGGTGGCTCCATCTTCTCCAGTATCGCCGGTACCAACAACTGCACCACCGGGCCGCAGTGCGGCGGCACCTACGTGCAGGAGATGGTCTGGAACAACGGCCTGCCGGTGGGCACCCAGGTCTGGTACCCGACCGCTGCCGATGCCATCGCCAAGACCAATGGCGTGGTCAATGGGGGGTTCGTGCCGGGCGAGATCGGCACGCAGGTGCTGCGCATCAACTCGCAGACCCAGATCAGCGAGATCAAGCAGGGGCGCGTCGACGGTGAGTGGGCCTTCGATGCGGGCCGCTTCCAGTTTGGCGTGGATTCCAGCAAGCAGACCACCCATCGCATCCAGGCCGCGGAGAACTACAACACCCTGGGCGACTGGGGCGTGGCCAATGTCAACGGCGACGTGGCCAACGGCCTGATGGACCTGCTGCAGCCGGTGGACATCGTTGGTATGTTCGACGACTTCAACGTCAACAGCTTCAGCGCCTGGCGCGGCGACGCGGGTCGGCTGGCGCAGTGGGCGGGGCAGTACTACGGCGCCAACCTCGGCGTCAGTCCGCAGAATGCCGCCGACAACCGGGTGGAGGAGAAGACGAACTCGGCGTACATGCAGATCGAGCTGGACGGCGACCTGGGCGGCCACCGCACCAATACCCGACTGGGCGTGCGCTACGAAACCACCGACGTGGTGTCGACCTCGATCATCGCCATCCCCGAGTCCATCCAGTGGCAGGCCAACAACGACTTCCGCGTGCTGTTGTCCGATGACAAGCAACCCTTCACCGAGAAGACCAGCTACAGCTACATCCTGCCCAACCTTGACTTCAGCATCCACCTGTTGGACGACCTGAAGGGGCGCATCTCGTTCGGCAAGAGCATCGCCCGTGCGCCGATCGGCAACCTCTATGCCGGCCCGACCGCGCAGCAGCCGTTCGGCTCGGTGCTGATCGATCCGTCTTCGCGGGCCAGCGGCACGGCACAGAATCCGCAGCTGAAGCCGCTGGAATCGGACAACCTGGACCTGGCGCTGGAGTGGTACTTCGCTGATGCCAGCTACGTGTCGGTGACCTACTGGAACAAGCAGGTCGACAACTTCGTCGGCAACACCATCGTGCAGGAAAACCTGTATGGCCTGCGCGACCCGACCTCCGGGCCGGACGCACAGACCGCGCTGGGCTTCCTGACCAGTGGGGCCTGTATCGCCCAGGTGGGCGCGGCGAACGCGGCGGCCTGCTCGGCCAATGACACCTCGCTGTTCACCGCGTTGGCGCTGCTGCGCAACAATCCGGCCGGGCTGGGTGCCTACAACGGCACCGACGCCCAGGTGCTGGCCACCGAGGCGGCGTATGACCTGTATGGCACGGCGGCCGACCCGCTGTACCAGTTCAACGTCAACCGCCCCATCAACCAGAACCAGTCCAAGCTGCATGGCTGGGAACTGGGCGGGCAGTACTTCTTCGGTGACACCGGCTTCGGCGTGCTGGCCAACTACACCATCGTCAACGGCGACGTGGGCTTCAACGACGCAGGCGACCCGAACGTCGACCAGTTCTCGCTCACCGGCCTCAGCGACACCGCCAACGCCATGCTGATGTACGAAAAGTACGGCTGGTCGGTCCGCCTGGCCTGGAACTGGCGCGACCAGTACCTGATCCTGGCCAACCAGGGTGCCAGCCGAAACCCGTACTATGTGGAAGAGTATGACCAGTGGGATCTCAGCGTGGGTTACACGCTGAATGACAACTGGTCGTTCAGCCTCGAGGCCATCAACCTCACCGGCGAGGATGTGCGTTGGCGTTCGCGCACCTCGCAGATGATGGTGAAGCTGGCTGACCAGGATCCGCGTTACATGCTTGGCGTTCGTTACAGGTTCTGAACAGGTCACGGGTGCCGCTGTTCCGGCAGCGGCACCCGTGCAGGCTCCTGCAGGGATTGGACTACACATGCCGCGTTACGAAATGCTCAACAACATCGCCCACCGGGAGCTGCGTGTAGCAACCGGTTTCGGGCCCGAATTTGGCGACGCGGTCGGCATGGTGCCCGCCTACCCGAGCGAGTACGCCGAGCTGCAGCGCGAATACCCGATTTTCCTGCGCAAAGACGCCGCCACCGGGGAGTGGCAATCGGTGGTCCTGCTGGGATTCGAGCAGCACGAAAACCTGTACCTGGACGACGGCCGTTGGAATGCCTCCTACCTGCCGGGGGCGGCGGCCAAGGGACCGTTCCTGATCGGGTTCCAGGAAAACCGCATCGACGGTGAGCTTACGCAGCAGGCGGTGCTGCACGTGGACCTGGACCACCCGCGCGTCAGCAACAGCGCCGGTGAGCCGGTGTTCCTGCCGCAGGGGGGCAACACCCCCTACCTGGACCATATCGCCAATGTGCTGCGCGGCATCCACGACGGCCATGCCTTTGGCGCCGAAATGTTCGCCATGCTCGACTCCAAAGGCCTGATCCAACCGATCACCCTCGACGTGCAGATCGACCCGCAGAACCGGGTGGGCGTGAACGGCCTGCACGCCATCGACCGCGACCGCCTGGCCCAGCTGGACGGTGCCGCGCTGGCCGAACTCAACCGCGCCGGCTACCTGGAAGGCGCGTACCTGATGCTGGCCTCGCTGCACAACATGCGGCGGTTGATCGCCGAAAAGCAGCGTCGTCTGCGCATGCAGGATGCCGCTTCCGCGACGGGCAGGAACTGACCGATGGGGGAAGGCGTTGCCATGCGCACCCTGGAAGGCCTGCAGCCCGATGCGCTGCCGCTGGAGGCGCTGGTGGCCGCCGGCGAGCCGGTGGTGCTGCGTGGCATCGCACGCGACTGGGCGCTGGTACAGGCCGGGCTGCGTTCCACCCAGGAGGCGCTGGCGTACCTGCGCGGTTTCGATGCCGGCCTGCCGGTGCAGTACTCCTACGGCGGCCCCGAGATCGAGGGGCGCCCGTTCTACAACGATGATTTCACCCGGTTGAACTTCGAGGTCCGGCGCGGACTGCTGACGCAGGTGCTGGACGAGATCGCCGACACCTTCGATGCGCCGAAGCCAGCCACCTATTACGTGGCGTCGCTGCTGATCGAGCGTGCGCTACCCGGGTTTGCGCAGGCCAACGATGCCGGCCTGGCCGGGCAGGGCATCGACGCCTCCGCCAGCATCTGGATCGGCAACCGGGTCACGGCATCGTGCCATTACGACACCCCGGACAATCTGGCGTGCTGCGCCGTGGGCCGGCGCCGGTTCACCCTGTTTCCGCCGGCGCAGATCGACAATCTCTACCCCGGCCCGCTGGAACCGACCCCGGGTGGACAGGTGGTCAGCGTCGTCGATTTCGACCGCCCCGACTTCGACCGCCATCCCCGGTTCCGTGACGCGCTCGCCACCGCGCAGACTGCCGAGCTGGAACCGGGCGATGCCATCTTCATTCCCAGCATGTGGTGGCACCACGTGCGCAGCCTCGAGCCGTTCAACGTGCTGGTGAACTACTGGTGGCGCAGCGTGCCCAGCTTCCTGTCCTCGCCGCTGCCGGCGCTGCAGCATGCGATGTGGGCGCTGCGCGACCTGCCGCCGCGCGAGAAACAGGCCTGGGCAAAGATCTTCGAGTACTACGTATTCGGTCCCGGTGAGCGCGCAGGGCAGCACCTGCCCGACGCCGCCCGGGGTGAGCTGGCACCGTTCGACGAGACGCAGGCGCGCCGCACGCGCGCGCAGCTGCTCGGTCGACTCAACCGCTGATGGGGGCATCGCTTTGAACGCTGCGAACAACACAGAAGGGCGGATCCGCAAGGTGGTCATCGCCGGCGGCGGAACGGCAGGCTGGCTGGCCGGTTGTGCGCTGTCCCACCAGTTCCGCGAGCAGCTGGACATCACCCTGGTGGAGTCCGAGCTGATCGGCACCGTGGGCGTGGGCGAGTCCACCGTGCCGCCCATCCGCACCTTCCACCGCTTCCTGCAGATCGATGAGCAGGAGTTCCTGCAGGCCGTGGCCGGCACCTTCAAGCTCTCGATCTCGTTCGAGAACTGGCGCCGCCCCGGCGAGCGCTTCATCCACCCCTTCGGCACCATCGGGCAAAGCACCTGGGCCACCCCGTTCCATCATTTCTGGCTGGACAGCCAGCGCCGTGGCATGCCCTCGGACCTGGGCGACTTCTGCCTGGAGAGCGTGGCCTCGCGCGGTGATCAGTTCTCGCTGCAGACCCAGCCCCAGGTCAACTACGCCTATCATTTCGACGCTGGGCTGTACGCCAAGTTCCTGCGCCGCCGCGCCGAGGCGCAGGGCCTGCGCCGGGTGGAAGGCAAGATCCGCGAAGTGCGCCAGCATGCCCACGACGGTTCCGTTTCAGCGCTGGTGCTGGAAGACGGGCAGGTGATCGAGGGCGACCTGTTCATCGACTGCACCGGCTTCCGCGGCCTGCTGACCGAGCAGACCCTGCACAGCGGCTATGAGGACTGGAACCAGTGGTTGCCCGGCGACCGCGCCGTGGCCGTGCAGACCGAGGCGGTCAAGCCGCCGGTGCCGTACACCCGCGCCATCGCGCACGAGGCCGGCTGGCGCTGGCACATCGCGCTGCAGCACCGGGTCGGTTGTGGGCTGGTGTTCTCCAGCCGCCACATGTCCGATGACGAGGCGCAGGCCAAGCTGCTGCGTGATGTGGAAGGCCAGCCGCTGCGCGATCCGTGGCTGGTGCCGTTCCGCAGTGGCCGCCGCTTGAAGGCCTGGAACAAGAACGTGGTGGCGCTCGGCCTGGCCAGCGGCTTCATCGAGCCGCTGGAATCGACCAGCATCCACCTCACCATCAGCGCGGTGGTGCGGCTGATCCAGCTGTTCCCGTTCGATGGCATCACCCCGACACTGACTGCGCTGTACAACGATGTCAGCCGCCAGGAGATGGAGCACGTGCGTGACTTCATCATCCTGCATTACCACGCCACCCAGCGCGACGAGCCGATGTGGAAGGCCTGCCGCGAGATGGAGCTGCCCGAATCGCTGGCCGTCCGCCTGCGCGCCTGGCGCGAGCGCGCACACGCCTGGCAGGACCCCGGCGAACTGTTCCGCGTGGATTCCTGGACCAGCGTGCTGATGGGGCAGGGCATCCAGCCGGGGCCGCCGCACCCGCTGGCGCGCGCGATCAGCGATGCGGACCTGCGCACGCTGCTGTCGCGGATCCAGCAGCCGATACAGCAGGCCGTGGCGACGATGCCGTCGCAGGCGGACTTCATCGAACGCTACTGCAAGGCGCCGGCAGAGGTCTGGCCACGGAGTCTGGCCCCCGCCTGACGGGGCCCTGCTTTGCCGAACAAAATTGGTAGCGCTACCTTTCTAGAATTTACGGGGTGCATGGGATGGATCTGGTTGCAGGAATCGATGCAGGTACGCAGAGCCTGAAAGTGCTGGTCTACGACCCGGCCAAGCGCAGCGTGGTGGCCAGCGCCAGCGCGCCACTCGAGCTGGACAGCGCCGCCGATGGCAGCCGCGAACAGCTCCCGTCCGATTGGGTGGCCGCGCTGCACACCTGCTTCGCTGCGATTACGCCGTCGGTGCGTGCGCGCATTTCCGCGCTGGCGGTGTCCGGCCAGCAGCACGGCTTCGTGCCGCTCGATGCAGCAGGCGAGGTGCTGGCCCCGGCCAAGCTGTGGTGTGACACCAGCACCTCGGCCGAATGCACGCAGATCATGGACGCGGCCGGTGGTACGGCGCAGACCATTGCGCTGGCTGGCAACCCGATCCTGACCGGCTACACCGCCTCCAAGCTGCCGTGGACGAAGACGCACCGGCCGGACGCGTACGCACGGCTGGCCACCATCCTGCTGCCGCACGACTACCTCAATTTCGTGCTGACCGGCGAGCGGTTCTGCGAATACGGCGATGCCTCGGGCACCGGCTGGCTGGACGTGCGCACCCGCACCTGGTCGCCCGAACTGCTGCGCGCGACCGATCCGGACCGCGACCTGACCGAGTGCCTGCCGCCCATCGCGCCACCGGACGCGTTGTTCGACATCGCGCCCGCAGCCGCGAAGGCGTTCGGCCTGCCTGCCACGGTGAAAGTAGCGGTGGGCGGCGGCGACAACATGATGGCGGCCATCGGCACCGGCTGCGTGGTGCCGGGTCGGCTGGCGATGAGCCTGGGTACCTCGGGCACGCTGTTTGCCTACTCCGACACACCCGTGGTCGACCCCGACGGCGCGTGGGCGGCGTTCTGCTCGTCCACCGGCGGCTGGCTGCCGCTGATCTGCACCATGAACTGTACCGTGGTGACCGAGCAGGTGGCCGACGCCTTCGACTTCAGCACCCGCTTCGGCGATGGGCACCTGCGGAACACGCCGCCCGGCGCCGATGGGCTGGTGATGCTGCCGTTCCTCAACGGCGAGCGCACGCCTGACCTGCCGCACGGCAAGGGCGTGCTGGCGGGCCTGGACACCACCAACATGACCCCGGCCCACCTGTACCGCGCGGCCATGGAAGGGGCGACCTACAGCCTGAAGTACGGCTACGACGCCTTCGTCCGCGCCGGCATGCAGTTCGACCGCATCGTGCTCACCGGCGGCGGCAGCAACAGCGCCGCATGGCGGCAGCTGGTGGCCGATGTGTTCGGCCTGCCCGTGGACGTGCCCACCCAGGCCGAAGGCGCAGCCTTCGGTGCCGCATTGCAGGCGCTGTGGGCGCTGGGCCATGCGCGTGGCGAGGACGCCAGCATTGCCGACATCGCCGAGCGCCACGTGGCGCTCGACCCGCAGCTGTCGGCGCGCCCGGAACCGTCGCGCACGCCCGCCTATGCCACCGCCTATGCGCGCTTCCTGCGCTATCTCGACGCCGTCACGCCGCTGCAGCGCGGCTGATCTCTCTACGCAACACCTCGCACAACGAAAGGAACTGCACCATGAGCACCCAGCCCTACATCGGCGCCAAGGAATACTTCCCCGGCATCGGCCGCATCCCCTTCGAAGGCCGCGGGTCAGACAACCCGTTGGCGTTCAAGGTCTATGACGCCAACAAGGTGATCGGTGGCAAGACCATGCAGGAGCACCTGCGCTTCGCGGTCTGTTACTGGCACACCTTCTGCAACGCCGGGCACGATCCGTTCGGCCCGGGCACCCGCCGTTTCCCGTGGGAAACCGGCTCGCCGCTGGCCACCGCCGAAGCGAAGGTGGATGCCGCGTTCGAATTCTTCACCAAGCTGGGCGTGCCGTACTGGTGCTTCCACGATATCGACCTCTCGCCGGATGCCGACGATGTGGGCGAGTACGAAAAGAACCTCAAGCACATGGTCGGCTTGGCCAAGGAGCGCCAGGACGCCACCGGCATGAAGCTGCTGTGGGGCACCGCCAACCTGTTCTCGCACCCGCGCTACATGAACGGTGCGTCGACCAACCCGGATTTCGCCGTGGTGGCGCGCGCCGCCGTGCAGGTGAAGGCAGCCCTGGAAGCCACCGTGGAACTGGGCGGCGAACATTACGTGTTCTGGGGCGGCCGCGAAGGCTATGCCTCGCTGGTCAACACCCAGATGAAGCGCGAGGTGGACCACTTCGCCCGCTTCCTCACCATGGCGCGTGACTACGGCCGCAGCATCGGCCTGAAGGGCAACTTCCTGATCGAGCCCAAGCCGATGGAGCCGATGAAGCACCAGTACGACTTCGACAGCGCCACCGTGGCTGGCTTCCTCAAAGAACACGGCCTTGAAAAGGACTTCAAGCTCAACATCGAAGCCAACCACGCCACGCTGTCCGGCCACACCTTCGAACACGACCTGCAGGTCGCCTCCGACCACGGCCTGCTGGGCAGCATCGACGCCAACCGCGGCAACGCCCAGAACGGCTGGGATACCGACCAGTTCCCGAGCGACCTGTACGACACCGTGGGCGCCATGCTGGTGGTGCTGCGCCAGGGCGGGCTGGAAGGCGGCCTGAACTTCGACGCCAAGGTGCGCCGCGAATCCACCGACCTGGACGACCTGTTCATTGCCCACATCGGCGGCATGGACGCCTTTGCCCGCGGCCTGGAAGTGGCCCATGGGTTGTTGAACGACTCGCCGTGGGAACAGTGGCGCAAGGAGCGTTACGCCAGCTTCGACAGCGGCGCCGGCAAGGACTTCGAGCGCGGTGGGCTCAGCCTCGTTGAACTCGCAGCACTGGGCGCGAAGGGCGGCGAGCCGAAGCAGATCAGCGGCAAGCAGGAGCGTTACGAAAACCTGATCAACCAGTACCTTCTGCGTTGAGTCCAACCGCAAGGATGAGCACCATGACCCACTCACACGCCACCCGTCGCACCGGCTTCCTGCTGGCCGCGCTACTGCTTTCACTTGCTGCCTGCAAGGGCGAAGACAAGCCGGCCGCACCCGCCCAGGCCGAGGCCAAGACCGACGCCAACCCCTGGCCCCAGGTGACCTGGCCGTTGCCCGACGATCCCGCGATGGAAAAGCGGATCACCGAGTTGATGGCCGGCATGACGGTCGAGGAAAAAGTCGGCCAGCTGGTGCAGGGCGACATTGCCAGCATCACGCCGGATGACGTGCGCAAGTATCGATTGGGCTCCATCCTTGCCGGCGGCAACTCCGACCCGGGCGGCCGCTACGATGCCAAGCCGGCCGAATGGCTGGCGCTGGCCGATGCGTTCTACGCGGCGTCGATGGATACCGGGCAGGGCGGCAAGGCCATTCCGGTGCTGTTCGGCATCGACGCCGTGCACGGCCAGAGCAACATCGTCGGCGCCACCTTGTTCCCGCACAACATCGGGCTGGGCGCCGCCCGCAACCCGGACCTGGTGCGGCGGATCGGGGAGATCACCGCACTGGAAACCCGCGCCACCGGCATGGAGTGGGCGTTCGCGCCCACCGTGGCGGTCCCGCAGGACGACCGCTGGGGGCGCACCTACGAAGGCTATTCCGAATCGCCGGAGGTGGTTGCCAGCTACGCTGGCGCGGTGGTCGAGGGCCTGCAGGGCAAGGTGGGCTCGCCCACCTTCCTGGATGGCCGCCACGTGATCGCCTCGGTCAAGCACTTCCTCGGCGACGGCGGCACCACCGATGGCAAGGACCAGGGTGACACGAAGATCAGCGAAGCCGAGCTGGTGCGCATCCATGCCGCCGGCTACCCGACCGCGATCGCGGCCGGTGCGCAGACCGTCATGGCATCGTTCAACAGCGTCAACGGCGAGAAGATGCACGGCCACAAGGCCTACCTCACCGATGCACTGAAGGGCCGCATGAACTTCGGCGGCTTCGTGGTGGGCGACTGGAACGGCCACGGCCAGGTCAAGGGCTGCACCACCACCGATTGCCCGGCCACCATCAATGCGGGGCTGGACATGGCCATGGCCTCGGACAGCTGGAAAGGCTTCTACGAGACCACGCTGGCGGCGGCGAAGGCTGGCACCATCAGCCAGGAACGCCTGGACGATGCGGTGCGCAGGATCCTGCGGGTGAAGATGCGGCTCGGGCTGTTCGAGGCGGGCAAGCCGTCGTCGCGCACGGTGGGCGGCCAGTTCGCCCTGATCGGCGCACCGGAGCATCGTGCCGTGGCACGCCGGGCGGTGCGCGAATCGCTGGTGCTGCTGAAGAACCAGGGCGGCGTGCTGCCGCTGGCGCCCAGGCAGCGCATCCTGGTGGCCGGTGATGGGGCGAACGATGTCGGCAAGCAGGCCGGTGGCTGGACGTTGAACTGGCAGGGCACCGGCACCACCCGCAAGGACTTCCCGAACGCGGACACCATCTTCGAAGGCATCGCCCAGCAGGCCAAGGCCGCAGGCGGCGAAGCCGTGTTGGCGGTGGATGGGAAGTACACCGCCAAGCCCGACGTGGCCCTGGTGGTGTTCGGCGAGAACCCCTATGCCGAATTCCAGGGCGACCTGGCGACACTGGCCTACAAGCCGGGCGACGATTCGGATCTTGAACTGATCAAGCGCCTGAAGGCCGATGGCATCCCGGTGGTGGCGGTGTTCCTGAGCGGCCGCCCCTTGTGGGTGAACCGCGAAATCAATGCCTCCGATGCCTTCGTGGCGGCGTGGCTGCCCGCTTCGGAAGGCGGCGGCATCGCCGATGTGCTGCTGCGCAAGCCCGATGGCAGCGTGCAGCACGACTTCAAGGGCAAGCTGAGCTTCAGTTGGCCGCGCACCGCGATCCAGTACGCCAACAATGTCGGCCAGAAGGACTACGACCCGCAGTTCGCCTTCGGTTTCGGCCTGACCTACGCCGACAAGGGCGACCTGGCCCCGCTGCCGGAAGTGTCCGGCGTGACCGGCAACGAAGGTGCGGCCGGTGTGTTCTTCGCACGCGGTGATGCCGGCTCCGGCATGGCGCTGCGGCTGGAAGGCAGCACGGGTCAGGGCGTGACGGTCACCAAGGTGCCGGAATCGCTGGATGGCGACCTGCTCAAGGTCACCGGCGTGGACCACCTGGTGCAGGAGGACGGCCGCCGCCTGGCATGGTCGGGCAAGGGCGAGGCAACCGTTGCGGTGCAGTCGCACGTCCCGCTGGACCTGCAGCGCGAGAGCAATGGCGACCTGATGCTGATCACCACGCTGCGGGTGGATGCTGCGCCCAAGGGCGAGGCATGGCTGTCGGTCGGTTGCGGCGCCGGGTGTACCGCCCGCGTTCCGCTGGCACCTGCGCTGGCCAAGCTGCCGGCGGGCGAATGGAAGCGCGTAGGTGTGCCCTTGAAGTGTCTCTCGGCCGCCGGTGCGGACGTCGGCAAGCTGGACCGACCCTGGTCGATCGGCACCGCAGGCGCAATGACGCTCTCGGTGTCACGCGTCGCGCTGGGTGCCCTGAACGAAGCGGACGCCACCGTCGCATGCCCAGGCGCGTAACCATGCGCCCAGTGCCATCACCGCTTGGGCGGGTGCGCGACCGAATCGCGCATCACCAGGCGGTGTGGCAGCACGTGGTCGGTCAGCACGCGGGTGTCGTCCGTCCGCTGGCGGATGGTGCGCAGCAGGATGTCGATGGCCGCATCGGCCATCGCGGCGATGGGCTGATGCAGGGTGGTGAGCTCGGGCCAGACCGTGGTGGCGGCGGAGGTGTCATCGAACCCCACCACCGACAGATCACGCGGCACGTCGAGGCCCTGGCGGTGCGCCACGGAAATCGCGGCAGCGGCCATGTCGTCGTTGCTGGCGAAGATCGCGGTGGGCGGTTGGGGCTGGGACAGCAGTTTCTCGGCGGCATCCAGCCCCGAGCGGTAGGTGTAGTCCCCCTGCTGCACCAGGCTGGGCTCAACCTCCAGCCCGGCCTCGTGCAGGGCGGTGGCGAAGCCATCGTAGCGACGCGCGCTTGCGCTCAGGTCGTTACGGCCGCGGATGAAGCCGATGCGGGTGTGGCCCTGCTGGATCAGGTGTTCGGTCATCTCCTTGCCGGCGTGGAAGTCATCGATGCGCACGCAGGAAACATCGTCACGCAGGTGCCCCGATGCGATGGCCACCACCGGGGTGCCAGCCTTCACCAGCTCGGTCACGGCCACCGGCGATTCGCACAGCGGGGGCGGCAGGATCACGCCGTCCACGCGGCCGGCCAGGGCGCGTGCGGCCTTGCGCTCGGCAACGGGGTCCAGGTTGTCCCAGTAGTGGATGACCAGTTGGATGGCCGCATTGGACGCGCCCCGCAACAGGCCCACCAGCAGTTCGCGCAGGTAGGCACCGCTGGGATTGGTGTAGATCAGCGCAATGCGCGTGTGCTGCGCGGCGGCCAGCGTACTCGCCGCCAGGTTGGGCGTGTAGCCCAATGCCTGCACCGCACGCATCACGCGCTCGCGGGTGTCGTCGCGCACCTTGCCCTGGTTGATCGCCCGCGACACCGTCATCGGCGACACCCCGGCCAGCGCCGCCACCTCGTCGATCGTCACGCCACTGGTTTTGCGGCGGACCGATTTCTTCGGTTTGTCCAATACGCACTCCCATTCTTCTTTGTGGCGCTGTGGCGCCCAAAGCACCGCCTGAGCTTACAAGGTTTGCTGCCCACGCTGCGGGGCCGCTGGCGTGTCGAGCGGTGTCATTGGATGCTGGGTATTGCGCTGGCATCGATGGCCTGCAGCGCGGGGGCGCGCGCGGAGGACGGCTACGACCTCTGGTTGCGCTACGCCCCGCTGGATGCTGCGATTGCAGCGGACTACCGCACGCAGCTGGGCGAGGTGGCCGCCCCCGATCAGACACCCACGCAGCGTGCCGCGCGTGACGAGCTGGTTCGTGGGCTCACGGGCCTGTTTGGCATCGCGCCCCGGATTCAAAACGAAACTTCTGCTAGCCACATGCTTGCGATTGGTACGCCGCAGTCGTCGGCGTTGATCGCACCGTTCCGTGACGAGGTCGAGTCGCTTGGGGAAGAGGGCTATCTGCTCAAGCGCACGCGGCGTGATGGGCGCGACGTGCTGGTGGTGGCTGCGCGTAGCGATATCGGCGTGCTGTACGGCACGTTCCATCTGCTCAGGTTGCTGCAGACGGGCACGGCCCTGGAGGACCTTGCGCTGCGCGAGTCGCCCAAGGTGCGGCTGCGCATTCTCAACCACTGGGACAATCTCGACGGCTATGTCGAACGGGGCTATGCCGGCCGCTCGCTGTGGGACTGGCAGACGCTGCCGGAATGGCGCGATCCTCGCTACACCGATTACGCACGCGCCAATGCGTCACTGGGCATCAACGGCACCGTGCTCAACAACGTCAACGCCAACGCACAGAGCCTTGCGCCGGACTACCTGGCCAAGGCCGCCGCGCTCGCAGACGTGTTCCGGCCCTACGGCATCCGCGTGTACCTGAGCGCGCGCTTCAGTGCTCCCATCGAACTGGGTGGGCTCAAGACCGCCGATCCGCTTGACCCGGCGGTGCAGCGCTGGTGGCGTGACAAGGCCGCCGAGATTTACCAGCGCATTCCGGATTTCGGCGGCTTCCTGGTCAAGGCCAACTCTGAGGGGCAGCCCGGCCCACAGGACTACGGCCGCAGCCATGCCGACGGCGCCAACCTGCTCGCCGACGCACTCGCACCGCACGGCGGCGTGGTGATGTGGCGCGCCTTCGTCTATGCGCACGACGTACCCGCCGACCGTGCCACCCAGGCCTACACCGAGTTCGCAGGGCTGGACGGTGCGTTCCGCCCGAACGTAGTGCTGCAGGTGAAGAACGGCCCCATCGACTTCCAGCCGCGCGAACCGTTCCATCCGCTGTTCGGCGCCATGCCGCGCACGCCGCTGATGATGGAGTTCCAGATCACCAAGGAATACCTGGGCTTCGCCACCCACTTGGTGTACCTGGGACCGTTGTTCGAGGAAGTGCTGCACGCTGATACCCGCGCAGACGGCAAGCACCTCACCGTGGCGCAGTCGCTGAGCGGCATTGCCGGCGTCGCCAACATTGGCACGGACAGCACCTGGAGCGGCTCGCATTTCGATCAGGCCAACTGGTATGCGTTCGGCCGCCTTGCCTGGAATCCCGATCAATCGTCCCGTGACATCGCGGCCGACTGGGCGGCGATGACGTTCTCGCCGGACCCCGCGGTGGTGGAGCCGATCGTCGGAATGATGATGGCCTCCCGCGAGGCCGCAGTGAACTACATGACCCCGTTGGGCCTGCACCACCTGATGGCGCGCGGCCACCACTACGGACCCGGCCCCTGGGTGGACGGCGGCCCGCGCGCGGACTGGACCTCGGTGTACTACCACCGCGCCGACCGCAACGGCATCGGCTTCGACCGCACCGCGCAGGGCAGCAACGCCGTGGCCCAGTACGCCCCGGAACTGGCCGCGAAGTACGCCGACCTGACGCAGGTACCGGAGGCGCTGCTGTTGTGGTTCCACCATGTGCCGTGGGACCACCGCATGGCCGCCGGGCGGCCGTTGTGGGACGAGCTGGTGGGTCGCTACTCGCTGGGCGTACGCCAGGTCGACGCCATGCAGGCCACCTGGGAGAACCTGCGGGGAAGGGTGGATGCACAACGGCACGAACAGGTCGCCGCCTTCCTCCAGATCCAACGCCGCGAAGCGCAATGGTGGCGCGATGCCAGCGTCGCGTACTTCCAATCCATCAGCGGCAGGCCCTTACCAGCAGGCGAAGCGCCACCACCGCACCCACTGGCGTACTACGAAGCGCTGCAGTTTCCATCGGCACCGGGAGATGGGCGATGAGCGGTAATCCGAAGATACGTTTGATGTTGGCCGCCACTCTGGGGGGCTTCGCCGCACCGGCCATGGCGCAGGAAGCCGTGACGCCGCTGCTTCACCCGCTGTTCCAGGACCATGCGGTCCTGCAGCGCGACCAGCCGATTCCGGTCTGGGGCCATGCCGCCCCGGACACCACCGTCTCGGTGAAGTTCGCCCGGCAGACCGCTACTGCACAGTCAGACGCAGAGGGTCGCTGGCGCATCACCTTGAAGCCCATTGCCGCCGGAGGACCCTATGAAATGCGCGTACGGGCAGGGCAGGCAGACCAGACCGTGAGCGACGTGCAGATGGGCGATGTCTGGCTGTGCTCCGGCCAATCCAACATGGAACTGCCGGTGCGGCGCGCGCTCAACGCCGACAGCGAAATCGCATCGGCCACGCAGCCGGACATCCGTCTGTTCACCGTACCCAAGGCCCCGGCCGTGACGCCCCAGGAGGGGTTCGCCGGACCTGCCTCCTGGCAACCCGCGTCCCCGGACACCGTGCGCGACTTTTCCGCTGCCTGCTACTACTTCGCACGCGAACTGCGGAAGACCATCAACGTACCGATGGGGCTCATCCAGTCCGCGTGGGGCGGCTCGCGGATAGAGGCCTGGACCAGCGCCGATGCGCTGCGCGCGCAGGGCGGCATGGACGAAGCACTGGATGTGCTCGCGTTGAATGCCAGCGACCCTGCGGCGGCAAACGCAGCTTGGGGTACCCACTGGCAGCAGTGGTGGGAGCAGCGCGAGGGTGCCACGCCCGGCGATGCGCCCTGGCAGCCCGATGCCGCCCGAGCAGGGTGGCGCCAGGCCCCGGCCCAGCTTGGCGCATGGGAGCGTTGGGGCATCCGGGCGCTGTCCGCGTACAACGGCATGGTCTGGTACCGCACGCAGGTGAAGCTGGGCGCCGCCCAGGCCGAGCAGGGCGCACGCCTTGAGCTGGCGCCTGCCGACGAAACCGACGTGACCTGGGTCAACGGCGTGGCGGTGGGCAGCCAGAACGCACCGGGAAGTGCACGGTCGTACCCGCTGCCGCCCGGCCTGCTGAAAGCCGGCATCAACAGCGTGGTCGTCAACGTGCTCGACACCTGGGGCGACGGCGGGCTGGCCGGCCCTGCGGACGCCCACGCCCTGCAGCTGGCCGATGGCACCCGGATCGTTCTGGATTCCCCCTGGCTGTACCGCATAGCCCCCGGCAACCAGGCGCCGCCACTGGCCGCCTGGCATGCCGCCACCGGCCTTTCCACGCTCTACAACGGCATGATCGCGCCCTTGGGGAGCTATGGCCTGCGCGGCATGCTCTGGTACCAGGGCGAATCCAACACCGGCGATGGCGCTGCCTACGCGGACAAGCTGCGCTCCGTGCGCGATGACTGGCGCAGGCAGTTCGGCGCAGAGATGCCGCTGCTGGTAGTGCAGCTGGCCGGCTATGGCCAGCCGCCCGTGGCCCCGGTGGAAAGTGGCTGGGCCCAGGTCCGCGAGGCGCAGCGGCGCGTCGCCGCGGAAGACCCGCATACCGGCCTGGCCCTCGCCATCGACATCGGCGATGCCTACGACATCCATCCGCCGAACAAGCAGGAACTGGGCCGGCGCCTGGCGCGGGTGGCACGCCATGGGGTCTATGGCGAACGGGCAGTAGCCCCCTCCGGCCCGACCGCAGGCAAGGTATCCCGCACACGGGTGGAGGTGCGCATCGGGTTCGACGATGTCACTGGAACGCTGGTCGCAACGGGTGCGAACGGCCCCATCGGCTTCGAACTGTGCGACGCCGAGGCGAAGCACTGCACCTACGCCGACGCCACGCTGGACGGCAACGCGGTAGTGCTGAACAGCCTGCAGGCCGCAACCGCCGCGAGCGTCCGCTACTGCTGGGCAGACGGCCCCATCTGCACGCTGCGCGACAGCAGCGGCGCACCCGCCGGTCCGTTCGAGCTCCCTCTCACCCCTGCAGGGGAACCCTGATGCGCCTGCTGCTTGCCACGCTCCTGCTGCTGTCCGCTGCGTTACCGGCGCAGGCGGCCACGCCCGCACCGCCGGTCTACTTCGACTGGTTCGAATACGCCGGCAACGACGCCGCGTTCGAGCCGCCGCTGCCCGCCGGCCATTACCGCAACCCGATCCTGGCCGGTTTCCACGCGGACCCGAGCATCACAAGCGCCAACGGGAAGTTCTACCTGGTCAATTCCAGCTTCACCTACTTCCCGGGCATCCCGGTGTTCGAGAGCGTGGACCTGGTGCACTGGAAGCAGATCGGCAACGTCATTGACCGCCCATCGCAGCTGGACTTCGACGGACTGAGCGTCTCACGCGGCATCTTCGCGCCGGCCATCTCGTACCACGAGGGCACCTTCTACGTGGTCACCACGGCAGTGGACAGCGGCGGCAACTTCATCGCCACCGCCCGCGATCCGGCCGGCCCCTGGTCCGACCCACACTGGCTGCCGGGCATCGAGGGCATCGACCCGTCGCTGTTCTTCGACGACGACGGCAAGGTCTACCTGCTCAACAACGATGTGCCGCCTGGCCCACCGCGCTACGAAGGCCACCGCGCCATCTGGATGCAGCAGCTGGATCTGGCGTCCTTCAAGCCGGTAGGCCCACGCAAGGTACTGATCGACGGCGGCGTGGAGCCGGCAAAGAACCCGATCTGGATCGAAGGCCCGCACATCTACAAGCGCGAGGGCTGGTACTACCTCTCCGACGCCGAAGGCGGCACCGGCCCGCAGCATTCGCAGGTGGTCCTGCGCAGCCGCGAAGTGTGGGGCCCTTACGTGCCATACCCGGGCAACCCGATTCTCACCCAGCGCGACCTGCCGCAGGACCGGCCACTGCCGATCACCAATGCCGGCCACGCCGACCTGGTGGAAGGCCCGGACGGTTCCTGGTGGGCGGTATTCCTGGCCAGCCGCAACTACGACACCCGCCACTACAACACCGGGCGCGAAACCTACCTGCTGCCGGTGGAATGGCGTGACGGCTGGCCGGTGATCCTGCCGGCCGGCCAGACCATCCCGTACGCGGCCAAGGCGCCATCGTGGATGCAGGGCGAAGCGAACCAAGCCCCTTCCACCGGCAACTTCGTAAAACGCAACGAGTTCGACACCTCCACGCTCGGCAACGACTGGCTGCGCGTGCGCGTCCCCAAACAGGACTGGGCCGACCTCCGCGAACGCCCCGGTTCGCTGGCGTTGCACCCGCTGCCGGAAGACCTCGACACCCTACGCAACCCCGCGTTCCTCGGCCGCCGCCAGCAGCACCTGCGCTTCGAGGCCAGCACGCAAATGACGCAGCCAGCAGAAGGCATCGCGGCAGGATTGGCGGCCTTCCAGAGCGAAGCGTACTGGTACTTCCTCGGCGTCCGCAGCGTTGGCGAAAATCGCGTGGTGATCTTCCTCAAAGCACGCGACGGCGGCGGCGCAACAAAAACACTCGCATCGCGCGAAGTGGCACCGTCAGCCCCGCTGCGCCTGCAGATAAAAGGGGACGGAGGACGTTATGCCTTCGCCTTCGACACACGCGATGGGCAAGGCTGGCAGACCCTCGCCGATGACGTGGACGGAACGGTATTGAGTACGGATCGTGCAGGCGGCTTCGTTGGCGCCCTGCTGGGACCATTCGCGCGCGACGAGCGCGCCCTGAGGAGCAAATGATGACGCGCAGGCCCCTGTTCCGCACGCTGGCGCTCTGCGCCGCCATCACCCTGGCCACCGTCGGCCACGCCGCCGCGCCGCAGCCCTGGCTCGACACCTCGGCCAGCTTCGAGACCCGGGCCGCTGCGTTGGTCGCGCAGATGACCCTGGAGGAAAAGGCCGCCCAGATGCAGAACGCCGCGCCCGCCATCGAGCGGCTGGGCGTTCCCGCGTACGACTGGTGGAACGAAGGGCTGCACGGCGTGGCCCGGGCAGGGCAGGCCACGGTGTTCCCACAGGCCATCGGCCTGGCCGCCACCTTCGACGTGCCGTTGATGGGGCAGGTAGCCACCACCATCAGCGACGAAGCCCGCGCCAAGCACCACCAGTTCATCCGCGAGGGCTCGCATGGCCGCTACCAGGGGCTGACCTTCTGGTCGCCCAACATCAACATCTTCCGCGACCCGCGCTGGGGCCGCGGCCAGGAAACCTACGGCGAAGACCCGTACCTCACCGCGCGCATGGGCGTGGCCTTCGTGCACGGCCTGCAGGGCAATGACCCGGTGTACCGCAAGCTCGACGCCACCGCCAAGCACTTGGCCGTGCACAGCGGCCCCGAGGCCGACCGCCACCACTTCGACGCCCGGCCCAGCAAGCGCGACCTGTACGACACCTACCTGCCGGCGTTCGAGGCACTGGTGAAGGAAGGGCAGGTGGATGCCGTGATGGGCGCCTACAACCGGGTCTACGGCGAATCCGCCAGCGCCAGCCACTTCCTGCTGCGCGACGTGCTGCGCCGCGACTGGGGCTTCAAGGGCTACGTGGTCTCGGACTGCTGGGCCATCGTCGATATCTGGAAGCATCACAAAATCGTCCCCACCCGCGAAGCCGCCGCCGCGCTGGCAGTGAAGAACGGCACCGAGCTGGAGTGCGGCCAGGAATACGCCACGCTGCCGGCAGCAGTGAAGCAGGGCCTGATCAGCGAAGCCGAGATCGACGAAGCGGTGACGCAACTGTTCACCGCGCGGATGCGGCTGGGCATGTTCGATCCACCGGAGCGCGTGAAGTGGGCGCAGATTCCCGCATCGGTGAACCAGGCGCCCGCACACGACGCGCTGGCCCTCAAGGCGGCACAGAAATCGCTGGTGCTGCTGAAGAACGATGGCGTGCTGCCGCTGTCACGCACTCTCAAGCGC
Organism: Stenotrophomonas sp. PS02300; assembly: GCF_029959395.1. Classification (NCBI taxonomy): domain Bacteria; kingdom Pseudomonadati; phylum Pseudomonadota; class Gammaproteobacteria; order Lysobacterales; family Lysobacteraceae; genus Stenotrophomonas; species Stenotrophomonas sp. PS02300. Next base: position 56,898 of record NZ_JASCOP010000006.1, on the reverse strand, counting down.
ATCGCCGTGGTCGGCCCCACTGCCGATGACACCATGGCGCTGCTCGGCAACTACTTCGGCACCCCGGCCGCACCGGTGACGATCCTGCAGGGCATCCGCGATGCGGCGAAAGGTGTCGAAGTACGCTACGCACGCGGCGTGGACCTGGTGGAAGGGCGCGACGATCCCAGCGCCACCCCGCTGATCGAAGCGGCGTACCTGCGGCCCTCGGCCAATTCCCCGGAGCGCGGCCTGCGCGGTGAGTACTTCCGCACCGCCGATCTTTCCGGCACGCCGGCACTGGTGCGTACCGACGCCCAGATCGGCTTCGGCTGGGACCGCGGCTCGCCCACCGACAACCTGCTGGCCCGTGGGGAAGCCGCACCGGGGCAGGGCATACCCAACGACAACTTCAGCATCCGCTGGAGTGGCCAGTTGCTGCCGCCGGTATCCGGCCGCTACCGCATCGAGGCCGCCGCCGACGATGGCTTCCGCCTCTACGTGGACGGCAAGCGTGTGCTCGACCACTGGGCCAACAGCGACCGCCTGCACGGCGACGGCGTGGACCTGGACCTGCAGGCCGGCCGCGCCTACGACCTGACGCTTGAGTACTTTGATGCCGAGCGCGACGCCGGCGTGCGGCTGGGCTGGCGCATGCCCGGTGCAAAACCGCCGTTCGAAGAGGCACTGGATGCCGCCCGCAATGCCGATGTGGTGGTGTTCGTCGGCGGCCTCACCGGCGATGTCGAAGGCGAGGAAATGAAGGTCAACTACCCAGGCTTCGCCGGGGGCGACCGCACCGACCTGCGCCTGCCCGCACCGCAGCGCGCCCTGCTGGAGGCGCTGCATGCCACCGGCAAGCCGGTGGTGATGGTGCTGACCGGCGGCTCCGCGATGGCCGTGGACTGGGCCCAGGCGAACCTTCCCGCGATCCTCATGAGCTGGTACCCCGGGCAACGCGGCGGCACCGCCGTGGGCCAGGCGCTGTTCGGTGACACCAACCCCGGCGGGCGGCTGCCGGTGACCTTCTACAAGGCAGACCAGGCGATGCCGGCCTTCGACGACTACACCATGGAAGGCCGCACCTACCGCTACTTCCGCGGCACGCCGCTGTACCCGTTCGGGCACGGCCTGTCGTACACCACATTCGACTACGGCAAACTCCGCCTGGATGCACCCCGCATCGCCGCTGACGGGCAACTCAAGGTGCAGGTGGACGTGGCCAACTCGGGCAAACGCGCAGGCGATGAAGTGGTGCAGCTGTATGTGCGGCGGGTGGATGCGGGACCGGGTGATGCGCAGCAGGCGCTGCGCGGCTTCCAGCGTGTCCAGCTGGCGCCGGGTGAGCGGCGCACCGTGGCCTTCGATCTGGACGCAACGCAGGCCCTGCGCCAGTACGACGAAGCGCGGGCGGCGTATGTCGTACCGCCGGGGGCGTACGAGGTGAGGGTAGGCAGCTCCAGTGCCGACGCCCGCGTGCAGGCCCGCTTCACCGTGGAGGCTGCCCGTGACTGAGTACGTCCTGTCGGTACGGGAAAAGCTGGGCTACAGCCTGGGCGATCTCGCGGCGAACCTGATCTTCCAGACGCTGATCACCTACCTCGCGTTCTTCTACACCGATGTGTACCGGCTGCCGCCGGCCACGGCGGCAACAATCATCTTCGTGATCGGCCTGCTGGGCGCCTTCGTGTTCACCCCACTGATCGGCATCGCCGCCGACCGCACCGCCACCCGCTGGGGCAAGTTCCGGCCGTGGATCCTGTGGACGGCGGTGCCGTTTGGCGTGCTCTCGCTGCTGGCCTTCAGCACCCCGCAGCTCGGCGCACAGGGCAAGATCATCTACGCCCTCGGCACCTACGGCCTGCTGATGCTGGTGTACGCGGCCAACAACCTGCCGTACTCCGCGCTCAGCGGCGTGCTCACCGGCAGCATGGCCCAGCGCAACAGCCTCTCGGCCTACCGTTTCGTGGCGGTGATGATCGCGCAGTTCATCATCCAAGTCCTGCTGTTGCCGCTGGTGCTGATCCTCGGCGACGGCGACCGCGTGCTGGGCTTCGAGCGGGTGATGACCGTGTTCGCGGTAGTGGGCACCGTGTTCTTCCTGATCACCTTCGCCACTACCCGCGAGCGCATCGTGCCGGCCAAGGAACAGACCGGCGGGGTGCTGCAGGACCTGTCCGACCTGCTGCGCAACCGGCCGTGGCAGGTGATGCTGGCCCTGACCATCCTGGTCTTCATCAACCTTGCCTTGAAGGGCGGCACCTACATCTACTACTTCCAGTACTACATGAGCGAGCCTGCTCTTGCGGGCTTTCTCGACAACACCGGCTTCAACCGCTTCATCGGCGGATTGAACGCCACGCTCAACGGCATGGGGCTGTCCGGCTTCGCCTGGCCTGAGGACCCGGCGACCTCTGCGTTCAGCCTGTTCAACGCCTGCGGCATCATCTGCATGATCCTGGGCATCGGGGTCTCGCGCCGGCTGGCCGACCGCTTCGGCAAGCGCGATGTGTTCGGCGGCGCGCTGCTGGTCTCCACCGTGTTCCTGCTGGTGTTCTACTTCTTCCCGCCCACCGCCGTGGCCGTGGCGTTCGTCTCCTTCATGCTGCACGGCTTCTTCTACGGCATCACCATTCCGTTGCTGTGGGCGATGATCGCCGACGTCGCCGACTATTCCGAATGGAAGAACAACCGCCGCGCCACCGCCATCATCTTCTCCGCGATGCTGTGCGGCCTGAAGATCGGCCTCAGCATCGGTGGCGCACTGGTCGCCGGCATCCTGGCGTACTACGGCTACCAGGCCGGCGCAGACCAGCAGCCGGAGGGCGTGGTCAACGGCATCCGCCTCACCGTGAGCGCCTATTGCTCGATTCCGTTCCTCGTCGCCGTGGCGATGCTGTGCCTCTACAAGATCGACAAGCGCATGGAAACCCGCATCGAACAGGACCTGCAGCAGCGCCGCGAGGGCAACAACCTGGGGCACCTGGCGGCCCGTGCCATCTCCCAGCCGCTGGTGACCCACATCTACACCGCCGATCCGTCGGCCCATGTGTTCGAGGGAAAGCTGTACATCTATCCCTCGCACGACATCGATGCCGGCGCACCGTTCGACGATGAGGGCGGGCACTTCGGCATGGAGGATTACCACGTCCTGCGCATGGACAGCCCCACCGGCGAGGCCACCGACTGCGGCATGGCGTTGCACGTCCGCGACGTGCCATGGGCGGCAAAGCAGATGTGGGCGCCGGACGCAGCGCATCGCGATGGCCGCTACTACCTCTACTTCCCGGCCAAGGACGGGGAGGGCAGGTTCCGCATCGGCATCGCCGTGGCCGACCGCCCCGAGGGCCCGTTCACCGCCGAACCCGAGCCAATGGCAGGCACGTACTCCATCGACCCGGCCGTATACGAAGACGGCGACGGCGCGCATTACCTCTACTTCGGTGGCATCTGGGGCGGCCAGCTGCAGAAGTACCGCGACAACCGCTACGACGTGGCGCACGAAGAACCCATTGGGGACGCGCCCGCGCTGGGCCCGCGCGTCGGCCGGTTGGACGCGGGCATGACCCAGCTGGCCGAGCCTACGCGCGAGGTGATCATCCTGGACGAACACGGCCAGCCACTGCGCGCCGATGACCACCAGCGGCGCTTCTTCGAAGGGCCGTGGCTGCACAAGTACCAGGGCAGGTATTACCTGTCGTACTCCACCGGCGACACCCATCTGCTGTGCTACGCCATCGGCGACAGCCCGTACGGCCCGTTCACCTATGGCGGCGTGATCCTCAAGCCGGTAGTCGGCTGGACCACGCACCACTCCATCTGCCAGGTCGAAGGGCAGTGGTACCTGTTCTACCACGACGCCTTGTTGTCCGGCGGGGTCACCCACCTGCGTTCGGTCAAGTGCACCCCGCTGCACATGGAAGCGGACGGCAGCATCCGGACCATTGATCCCTATGGCAACTGAGCGCAAGTTGCCCATCGACGACGCGCAGGCGCCACTGCCTGCTGGCCACCTGCACTGGTTGCGGGCCGGCAGGCTAGAGGTGGCACTTGCCCCTGAGGCCGGCGGACGCGTTGCCCGCATCCGCCATGAAGGCGTGGAATGGCTGGTGGACGAACAGGAGGGCGGGGCAGCCACCATCGCCTGGGGCTGCTACCCGATGGTGCCGTGGGCCGGGCGAATCCGGCACGGGCGCTTCAGCTTCGATGGCAGGGCGCACGCGTTGCCAACGAACTTCGGCGAGCACGCCATCCACGGGGTAGGGTTCGCGTTGCCGTGGCAGATCGACAGCATCGCGGCGGACAGCGCCACGCTGTCACTCGAGCTTCCCGAGGACGACTACTGGCCCTTTGGCGGCACCGCAACGCAGGTCATACACCTGACGCCGCACAGTCTCGAGTTGCGCCTCGCCGTGCAGGCCGGCACCCAGCCAATGCCGGCGGTACTCGGCTGGCACCCGTGGTTCCGCAAGCCGGATGAGTTGCTGTTCGAGCCCGACGCCATGTACCCGCGAGACGAGGAGGGCATAGCCAGGCTGCCACTGGAAAGCGCATCCCCCGGCCCATGGGACGACTGCTTCATCAACCAGAAGGCCATAACCCTGGTGTACGCCGACCAGCGCCTGACGCTGCGTGCCAACACCGACCACTGGGTGGTCTACGACGCCGCCCCAAACGCCACCTGTGTTGAGCCTCAGACCGGCCCACCCGACGGGTTCAATCTGTCACCGAAACGCCTGGCAGCAGGCCAGCACAAGACGCTTGGTTTTGAGATGACATGGGAAAGCTAAGCCGCCGTCAGCACAAGGTCAGGGTAGTGGCGTCATACATATCCTGCGATCGCGGCTTGGGTTCCGGCTCGTCAATGGAAAGCACCAAACCCCCAACCGGTTTCCCAGACGTCACATCCTCGATCCAGACCTTATACAAAAGCCGGTCGAACTTGAACTTGGCGATGTAACGCTTGCCAGGTTCGGCGACGAACCACTGGTAAGCCCATCCGCATCCCAACTTGCCTTTTGCATGGAGCAGGACCCGATGTTTTCCGGGCCGCAGCAACACCTCACTGACGAGCTCCCCCCGGTAGCCCGAAAAGCGCCCAAGTGCGGGCTTTTTGAGTCGAACGTCGTCGACCGCAAACACGCGCAAACGGTCTGGTAGAGCGAACGCGCCGAACCGTCCTTCCTTGCTTTCTATTTCCAGGGTGGCCGCCTGTTGGCTGTCCCCGTTCGTGAGGTCAAGCACAGGGCGCTCACCCGCCGTCACGCTTCCAGTGGCCAGCACCAGAGTGCCCAGCAGAGAAATCAACATCAGCATGTGTTTCATTCGGCATCCTCCATTCGCTTCAGCTGAGGGTTCACCGAGTAACCCTCGACGACGGCAGATATCTCGTAGCGCCCCGGAAGGAATGTTTCCTCGAACTCAAAGGCAGTTCGGATGCTGTGTTCGGAAACGGTGCCGGCAATGGTGTGTTTCCCCGGAATAATCCGTATTTCGCGCACTGCGTAGTATCCGCCGTTCCATGTTTCCAGTGGCTCGGCCAGTCGCTTTCCGTCCAGCGATTCAATGTAGGAATACCCCACAAGCTGGATGATGACCGTTTGTTCGGGATCGTCCGGGCGCGTCTGATACCAGACAGGTTTCACGATGGCGCAGGCGGACAAAGCGAGAAAAGCCAAGCACACCACAACTCGTGCTCCCAGTCGGGAGCGAACAATATCGGGGAAGAGCACGTAAGCCTTCCTTAGCCTTGAAGATGCAGCAATCCCGGCTGCACGGGCACCCGGCAATTACCGGACGGACCGATCCCGCCACGTGAATAATGTGTGAACGGCGCGTGAGCGTAGCGAAGCTTGCTCCGCCGCGCAATACCCTCAAGCAGATCTACATGCCGCTTGTGAATCAACCCGCAACCGGCCCACTTTTAGCCACCGATTTCGCCCGCTCAAGCCAACGCGCATTGTGATCCCGCGCAAACCGCGACCAGCGCTTCGAATCCTCAACAATGCTCGCAAACAACACCCGAGCCCGCTGCTGGTCCTCGGCATCCGTCTGCGCCAGCAACCACTCCCCATACCGGCACCGCGCAGCCGCCTCATTGCCACACTTAACCGCATGCTCGAACGCCGCACGCGTACCCGGCGCATTGCTCGCCGCCAGCGCCTCCGCATACAGCAGGGTTGCCTCTGACTTCCGCCGGGTATCAGGATGGCGCGCAAACATGCCCTCCAGCGCCTCCGCCGCAAGCCCAGCATCCCCCGATTCGAGCCGTGCCTGCGCAAGCCCAAGCAGGATATGCGGCTCATCACCCAGCGGCGAACTGGCCGCCTTCTCGAACAGCGGTCGCGCCTCCTGCACGTGCCCCGACTCCAGCAGCATCGTCGCCAGGCGCACCCGGTTCTGCAGCGTCGGCGCATGCTCCAGCTCAGCCCGCGCCTTGCGCAGTTCCTGCCCGGGATTGATCAGCTGGTTCGCCGCCCGCAACGTCTGGCGTGCCCCGCGCGAATGGCGGACCTCCGGGAAATAGATGGCCAGGAAGTAGACCAAGCTCCCCAGTAGCGGAAACGAGAAAAGCAGAATGAGCCAATACAGGCTCTGGCCGGAGCGGATGGCGTGCACCGCAAAGAGGATCGCGGCCAGCACATGGAGTCCGATTCCAATGAAAGGCATTTCAGTCCACCACATCCCTTGGGGAACCGAACTATAGGGTTTCTTCAGCCCCCGGGAAACACCCCGGGGGCGGGCAGGGGATGGGCTATCCTGAGCCCCCTTTCCACCTAGCCTTCGAGCACCCACGCATGCCCGCGACTTCGATGGTTGTTCGACCCAGGCAGTGGCTCACCTACCTCGTAATCTCCGCCGCGCTCCTGGCGGCAGGCTGTGCGGGCAAGCCGGCCACGCCCAAGGATCTGGGGACCGAGATCGACGAGGTCGCCGCCACGCTCATCGAGCAGCCTTTGCTCCACTCGACCTCTATCGGGGTGGTGTACCGGGGCAAGGAATACATCCGCCACCGCGGCGACATGCAGGCAGGGAAGCCCGGCGCTCCCACCGATGCGACCGTCTACGAAATCGGCTCGTTGAGCAAGACCTTGGCGGGCACCCTGATGGCGAACGCAGTACTCGAGGGCAGGGTAACGCTGGATGACGACATCCGGATGTACCTGCAGGGGGCCTACCCGAACCTGCAATACAAAGGCGAACCCATCCGCATCCGCCACCTGCTGTCCCACACCAGCGGACTGCCGAACATGCTGCCCGAGCGCGCAAACACCGTGCTTGACGACTTCACCGACCACAGCACGCCGCCAGAACTCAATGCCATCTACGCGCACTACGGTAAAGCCGAGTTCTTCAATGACCTGCATACCGTCGAGATCCCGCGCGGTCCCGGAAAGGTCTACGCCTACTCAAGCACCGGCACGGAACTGACCGCGGACATTCTGGAACAGGTTTACAAGCGCGACTACGAGTCACTGCTGCGCGGCTTCTTCAACGAGTCTGCCGGGATGAACGGCCTCACCATCCGTCTGACCGATGCTGAGGCGCAGCAGCTCGCGATTGGCTACCACAGCGACAACCCCACACCGACCACGCCGATGCCGCAGCTTCCCTGGGGCGCCTCCGGAAACGTAAAGGCCACCGTTCCGGAGATGGTGAAGTACCTCAGGTTCCAGCTGGCCAACGGACCCGTCGTAACAGAATCGCATCGCACGCTGGTCAAATTCGATTCCGACTTCAGCATCGGCTACTTCTGGAACATCGTCAGCGGCGACCGCCAGAAGGGCCTCTACTATGCCCATCACGGCGGCGTGCCCCGCTCGCAGTGCTACATCTACATCATCCCGAAGTACGATCTGGGCATCTTCATCATCACCAACCAGAGCGGCGACCAGACCGCGCATGCCATGGAAGCGGCGATCGATACGCTGGTCGAAAGGATTGCTGCAAAGGAGGAGGCCAGCACCCCCTCAACCGAGCAGCCCAGGTCGTAGCGACACGCCATGCGTGTCCACGCAGACCTCAACCCGAGACCTGCAGGTCATCACCCGTCGCAGTCCGGCGAAAAGCGGCCAGGTAGCGGAGGTACTTGCCGATGAAGATACCGGTGAAACCGCCAGACAGCAGCAGATAGGCCGCCCGGAAACCAACATTTCCAGCAAGCGTCGGCGACATCGCCAGCGCGGATTCGAACCCGTACTTCACGGCGAACGTCACCAGCAACAGCGGCAGCAGGCTGTAATCCGCGCTGCGCCACAGCTTCCCGGTTGCCCGGTCCGCGGTCAGCGTCGCACGGCGCAGCATCATCCAGCCGATGCCCGCACCCGCGCCGATCCCGGCCAGCCACAGTGCCCATGCCTGCCAGGAGGTGCCGTAGCGGGCACTGATCGACCACAGGCCCCACGCGGTGAACAGGGCAGGCACCACCGCCAGCCGCCCCAGCGTGATCTCACCCGGCTTCATCGCGGCGATGCCGCGCGTGATCAGGAAGATCAGAAGCGCCCATACCCAGAGCGGGGTGTGCGAAGCGAATTGCTGCAGCATGTTCATCGGGGGTCCTTGGCTTGGGGTGGGTGCCGGCCGTGCAGCGCCGTGCGGGAATGGGGTAATTCTCTCTTTGGGCCGAAACGGAACAAGTGACAGCTGTCAGCCATCGGGGAGTACAGGTTGGCGGCTACCATAGGCGCCCACCAATACGCTCAAGATGGCCGGATGACGAAGCACGACAAGGAAGCCACGCAACGATTCAACGCCACAGGCGTCGGCCGCACCCGGCGTTTCCAGCGCATTACCCAGCCGGCGCTCCTGGCACTGGCCCTCGGCGTCACCCAGGCATGGGCGGCGGCGCCCCAGACATTCGTCCTGCAGGCCAGCGGGTTCGAAAGCGGCTTGGTCGCCAATGATCAGGGCCGGCTGATCCAAGCGTGGCCCGGGCGGCCGCAGCAGATCGCCGCGGATCGCTGGCTCGTCGTGGATTTCGAGAGAAGCAGCAGCGTGTGGTTCGATGACGCTGGCCGGGTCTCGTTGAAGGGCCCGTATGTCGAGCTCCGATCCGACACGGCGTTCGAGCGTCACCGGAACGACCCGGACCCAACCTCGCTGTTCAGCACCTGGTCCAGGGCAGGGACCGCCCTGTTGCGCGCCGATGGAAGCACCTTCGTCGACTGGCAGCCAGGCAGCGGCGAGTGGGCTATCACGGCGCACCCGCAACGCTACAGCTGGCGCTCGCGGGAAGCAGGCGAACGCATCTTCGATGCGCGTGGACAGCTTCGGATGCAGCTGGCCAAGGGCGAGCTCCGGGCAGCCGGTCCGTTCCCGGAGCGCACTGAGTATCTGGTCTGCGACCTCAAACCGGGCACACCCTGCGCGCTGCGCGATGAGGCAGGAAAGACGCTGTGGACCGAGCGCATCGACAACCTGATCCCGCTCAACAACGGCGGCTGGCTTGGGCTGCAGGGCAGGGCTTGGCGCCGGCTGGATGCGGGCGGGCAGCTGACCGGAGATCGCACGCTCATCTACCTGGTCGGCTACTCATCGGCGCGGTCGCGCAGCCCCGCCTCTGAAGACGTGGGCACCTGGCCGCGCTGGGCAACCGAATACCACGTCATCCGCGAAGACGCTGAAGGCATTTTCGCGAACGAAGCCGACGCCGTGGACGGCCTCATGTACCCGGACGGGCGCTTCCAGTCGGTCGCCGGCGCGACCTCCGGCGAGGAGGTCTGCCCAGGCATGTGGCGAACGCGCATGGGGGACGCCGGTGACAAGTTGGTTGATGCAAATGGCCAGGTGCTTGGGCCATTCACCGCCTACGCGTGGAAAGGGGTCGAAGGGCGTCCCGAGATGCGGCAGGCGATAGCGGAAGACGGGCAGGAAACCCTGGTGGACTGCAGGGGAAAGCTGCTGGTCCAGACACCGCCGCTCAGCCAACTGAGCGCAGAGGCCACAGGCTTTTTCGGCACGCTGGACGGCGAATCCCAGCCCCGGCTGTGGCTCGACGCCGAGCTTGGCCAGCACCTGCTGCCCAAGGGCACCTGGATCGACCAGGTCAGTGCTGATGGCGCGTTGCTCCTCGTACGAAGCGACGCGGAGGGGTCCCGCCTGTATCACGTAAAGCACGGCCGCTTCGTGGGCGAGACCATCGGATCTGCGCATGCGCTGCTGCCTGGCGGCGTCGTGTTCCTGCGCGATGGCTACTACGGCTTCATTGACGCCGATGGGGTCGAGCGGCTGCCACCTCGCTACACCGCGATCACCCCTTGGGGCGAAGATCGCCTGTGGACGTCCCGCTACCTCTCCGATGACGCGCCGGGCAGGATCACGACCCTGCATCGCATGGACGGCTCGCCCATCGCCAGCTGGCTCAATGCCTCAATGAACGACAGCCCCATGCTCCGCAACCTGCCCAATCAAGGATCGCTGACGGAGCTGATCGGCCCAACCTTCGAAAGGGACGATGGGGAGTACCTCGGCCAACAATGGGTAGACCGCAACGGCCGCACCGTGTTCCTGTCACTGGACTGCCAACGCGGCTCACAAGAGACCGATGGCAGCGTGATCGAACCCCTCACAGGGCCCGCGCGACGCCAAGGCACCGATTGCCCGATCACGGATGACATCCGAGCCGCCATGGCCGCGACCCCTGCCGACTGACACCGACGCAGCGGGTCAGCTCAATGGAATGCCCCCCCGAAGGGGTAGGGTCGGTTCCCAAACGACCGCCGATAAGAATGATCGGCACGGTAACGCATGACCTCGAACCGAAACACGCTGCATGTGTTCGAGGTCATGCCCTAAAGGGGTAGCCACCATCCCGGCGGTGGATCGGGATGCAACCCTACACCGCCACCACTCGCTTACCCAAAGACTTGTCATCTCTAAGGTTGATCGGCTGCTTGAACTTCTCGACCATCCTCCCCACGTTGTTTCCATTCAGTTTCGCGTGATAGAAGTCACCACGACGCACGCGCTCAGCCAAGGGGCCATAGAGATACGGGAGCCATTCATCCACACTCGCAGTGCTCGGAACGAGCTCAAACGCCCAGTGGTTCTGAGCGTGCTGCAGCATCGCAATGCCACGCGCCGTGATCTCCACGATGGTCCACTTGTCACAGATCTTGGCAATCTGCATTTCCGAGTAGCTTCCCGTCGCAAAGCGACCCGCTTTGTCCTTTCCACCCTTACACAGGAAGGGATGGTTGGAAACTTCAGAGTTGAATGACTTGGAGAGCAGCAGGAGGTTGCCCAGCGATCCCGCAATACCTGCCAGGGCTTCCTGTTTGTTGCGCCCACTGACAACAATCGACTCATTCCACTCTGGAGCCGGATTCTGCGGGAAAACATGCTCCACTGAATCCGTCCAATGGAACTTCTCGCCTCGCAACTTGTTGACACTTCCGCGCGTGCCACGCAGGCGCTCTTCCCACGCCAACATCACCAGTCGTGCCAGAGGCCAACCATAGAAGCCGCTGCTGTTCTTCTTGTTGAACCTGTCGTTGATCGCAGCCTGGACCTGCTCCCTACTGAAGTATCCCGACCAGGTGTACTTGGGGTTGGTGAACAGGTCGGCACCGCCACTATCCAAGTCCGAAACATTGTCCACCATCCAGTGCAGGTGCTTGCTTGCCCACTCAACAGCGGCTGTCGCTTGAGGCGGAGATGCCGTATCGGGGCGCACAGTGGTCAACCTTGTACCAGGGTGGGCCAACGCATGCGCGGACAAGTTGAGATCGGCCTTACCCGTGTGGGCCGGGCGGCCGCTCGCCTGGATTACCATCACCCGGAACCGCTCCGCCTCCCAGAGGAGCTTGCAGAAAGCGCCACCCCAGCCCGTGTCTGTATCTGGCTCAGACAGAAGCTTGGGGAACTCATGCGCAAGCCTGATCAACGCCCATAGCAACACCGGCCGCGAAGCACTGTGGGGGGTTCTGTACAGGGCACGAAGCCTTACCGCTACCGCCGGCGGCAGATCGTCCGGAGAGTGAAGCAGGCTCCAGCATGCTGCGGCGTGCTCGAGGCTTTGTACGTATGCCAGGATCTGGTCGCAATCGGTGCTTCGCTTTGCTGAGAATTCAACGTCGAACAGGCGAGTGCTGAGCCAGTCCGCCACCCGCTCCACGCGGAACCAGCCCGTTGCATGTGCTGCAAGGAAATCGTCGTCAGCGAGCAGCTCCTTGCCCGCGCCAAGGCTGGCGTAGACTTCCTTCCAGCAGCGGTGAACTTCATCCGTTGTTTGCCTGGACCTCTTGAGGTTGCCTTCCTGCGAGGCGAGGCAGATCAGGCGATTCTTGAGCTTCTCAAGAGTACTCAGGGGCCGCCCACGGTTGTTGATGGTTTCGAATGCCACATGGACATCAAACTCCGGCTGGATAGTCAGCACAAAGAGCTTGAGGCGGTGCCGCAATGCGTCGACATAAGATGCCCTGACACTGACACTGTCCAGCTCAGTAGACTTCTTGCTGAAGTACTCCCAAGCCTTCGTCATGTTCCGCGCGTAGTAGGATCGGTCGCGCGCTACCGCTGGCGCCAGCGCTGCTCGTTTCAAGGCGTGGAAGTCAAAGCACTGCTGCAGAACGTCATTTCGGCGGAAAGTCACTGGATAGGCGGCATCGCCCAGCGCAGAGAGCAGCAGCGCGATGGTCACCATGCGCTGTTGGCCATCGATGAGCTCGCTCGGTTCGCCGTCTGGTGCGTCGGTGATCATGACCGATCCAGTGTAGTGCTGTGCGGCATCGCGCTCGACCACGCTGGTTACGTCGTCCCATAGCGCCGCCCACTGCTCCTCGCGCCAGGCATATCCGCGCTGGAACTCAGGAATGACAAGCGGCGTTCGCGAGGTGATCTGCTCAATGGTAAAAAGATCTGCCTTGCTGAATCCCATCCCAGTAGCCTCTGTCCTTGTTTGATTCGGGATGATAGAAAATCCTGGACGACTGAGATGTAAGGGATTCCCCGACAGATCAATGTCCTGTCGCTGGGTAACGGTGTTCATGAAGTGCGGATTCGCTCTGTCGGGAATCTCCCGACATGCAGTCAGACTAATCCGATACTCAACCAGTGAGAGCCTCGTCACACTGTTATCGGGGACTCGTCGGGGGGCAGGCCTCACCTTAGGATGAACAGTGCCCCCCCCAGAGCACATCACTCGATGCAACAGGGGTCACATGGGCAACATCAATACCTTCCTTCGGGAGCGGTTGGTGGATATCTCCGCCAAGCGCGTCTACATCGCGCCCAACATCGACGAAAAGAAGCTGAACAACGCTATTGGCGCCTTCGGTTACACGGGCAAGCCAGGCAATGTGGTCGCTTTGTATGACGACAGCCTGCTGGGCGGGTCGAAGGAGGGCCTGCTGTTCACAGGCGAGCAGGTCATTGTTCGTTCGCTGATGGCAACTCCGGTTCCGCTTCCGTATGCCGAACTGGCCAGTGCGGAGTATCTGGAAGTAGCCATTGCAGCGAAGCCCGGCAAGGTCGACAAGCTGGTGCGCATCACCCGGATCAGCGGATCCAGCGTGGACGTGCGCGGCGCGTTCCTCAACCTGCAGGCGTTGGCCAATGTGCTCCAAGAGGCAATTGCCGACTTCGATGATCACCAGGAGGAAGCGCAGTCCATCCCCATCGAGGACATGGCCGAGGAACTGAAGGTGGCGTACGTCAAGGTGGCGGTAAGCATGGCGTACGAGGGCAAGCAGGAGCTGGGGCACAAAGCATTTGCCGAACTCATGCTGCTCATGACACGCCTAAACCTCGCCTCGGACTCGCGCCTGGCCGTTCGCGTGTACATCGCCGCCGGGGAACGGCAGGAAGCCGTTTCCACCCTCATCGAGACTCTGGATGCCCATTGCCCGGATGGGCAGGCGCACTCTGTGCATGTCTCCCTGGTGAAGGAGCTCATCAACCTGCACCACTGCATGACCGGCCGCTACAGGAAGCAATTTGCCTTCCTTGATCAACATCGCCAGCTGCTTAAGGTGTCCGACGCCGACCTGGAGCTGGTCGAGTTCGCTATCAAGAGCGAGCACGACATGCTTCGGGAGGATGTCAGCGACGACCAGCTCACGGAAACCATGAAACTGCTTTCAGCGAAGGCGGCAGCGGTAGGCACGCCCCTGGCGGCGGTTTACCTCTCTGGTTCGGTCATCGGCATGTCAGCGGCCGGCATGACATCAGGCCTCGCCACGCTTGGCCTGGGGGGCATCCTTGGGTTGTCCAGCATGGCAACCGGTATCGGCGTGGCTGTGCTGCTCGGCGTGGGTACCTACGCAGGCATCCGCAAGCTTACCGGTGCCAACGAACTTACAAGGTCCAAGCGCCGTGGCTTGATGCTTGCCGAAGTGATCAAGCAGACCCAGGTGACGCTGTCCCTCCTGGTCTCCGATATCAATTCCGTCACGCTGCGGTTGAATGAGCAGATACTCGCGCACGGCGCGCAGAGCGAGCAGATCGCCAAGTTGATGCGCCTGATGACTCAGCTGACCGGGGCGGGCAAGGTGCTGAACGAACGTTCGCAGGCGGCACAGAGCAGCGCTACCCGGCTCAGCTGTGCGCGCTTTCTGGATGAAGATCGGGTGCGATACCTGACCCGCGATGCCACGCGCCAGGAGCTTGGCGACTGGATCATCGGCCACTACGAACCGCGGCTGATCCAGGAGAGCAAGGATGACAAGACCATCGAGACCGAGAAGCTTGCACTGAAGGAAAGCTACGAGGTCCGTGAACTGGAGGAGCTCGCGCAGGCGTTCCAAGCCATCGGCTACTTCAATGTTTCAGATGTGGTGGCGGGCAAGATGACCGACCTGGCCAGCAAAGCCACCCGCGGCCTGACTGGCTTGTTGTCGTGAACCCCAGCGATGAGCTGGACGCGCACGCCCATCGACTTCGTGCCCAGAAGCACCAGATTTCTGCAGTTGAGCTGCAGTTGGGCAGTATGTCCTCCGCGCTCGACGAGATGTCGGCCAGGCAGGCTGAGGATGATGCGGTGTTGGCAGAGGCAATGGCTCAGGCTGAAGCAATGCTGGGGCAGGGGACCGTGTTGCTGGACTCTGGCGGAGATACTGATCTGGTGCTGGAGATTCACGCCGAACTGTCGGGTGAGTCGGTATCGCACCGTGGTCCGCTGCGCACGCTGGCGATGGTGGACGGGATGGACATCGCGCCTGACACCTCTACGGCTGACTTTGAAGAGGCACTGATCGCCTATTCGGCCCGGAACGGGCTCGATCTGCTGGCCGACCCATTCGCGAAGCTGATGAGCGCCAGCCAGCGCGTGGCCTTTGAAAGGCTGGTGCGCGAGGACTTTTCGCTGAAGACGGCGAACTGCGACCGATACGACTACATGCTTGCCGGCGCCTGCGGGCTGATTGGTGGCCTCGTGGACGTAGTGTTCGTGGGTGCGGCCAGTGTCAAGGGCGGTGATGAAGCCAGCCCCCTAGGCCGCGCCGCTGACTCCGTTGTGGATTCGGCCGTGCGTACCTTTGCCCGCCTGATGGGGTGGAAGGGCCCCAAGGAAGGAAGCGACCCAACCAGCAGCGCCATCGGCTGGCTGGAGCGCGCCTTCCCCGTCAACTATGACCATCGGCACGGCGTCGATGTCGGCGGAAAGTTCAGAATGAGCACGAACAACCACCACATCAAGAGCCTGGGTCATTCTCCAGACCTTGTGGGATTGTTCTTCTCCATTCTGGACCAGTTCTGCAACACGGCAAACTTTGTCGCAGACGGCAGGCTCATCTCCGTAGACACCAAGGACTTCAAGCTCCAAGGCAGTACGGTTGCCGCGAAGATCTTTGCCGGCTTTGTCAACTGGATGGGTCACCTGTTCTCCGACATGGCCGGCTCTTCCGGTGCAGAGAACCGCGGCTCCGGCATTCCGATCCCGTTCTATTCATTACTGCAGTTCGTCGACGTAGGCAGCTTCGGACAGCATCGGCAAACATTTGCAACGATTGCCGTACGAGTCTTCGAGCAGGGCTACGACATGCGCCACGGCTTGGCCATGTCTGTACCGGTCATGCTGACCGAAGTACTCACACGCATCACTTGGGTGGCAAAGCAGTGGATGGTGCATAAGCGCCCCTTGAGCGAGTGCATGCCCTTCGGCAGTATTCCCGAGCTGAGACGAATGCTATTGGTCAGCCATGGCAGCCTGTGCATGGTGGACGTAGGCGATGCTGCACTGCGCTCGGGTGGAGACCTGATCGGCTTCCTGCTGCGGGGGAACATGGTTGCGTGGGTGCGCTTTGGCTACGTCTCCCTCACTGAGGTGAAGGCCGTAGTGGCTGCTGGCAGCCTGGATATCGAAGCCGTGGACGCACATCTTGAGATGGAGCTGGCGCGCCTCCTGAACTGCTGACTACCTCGTCGGTGGAGTATCGGAGCGCATGGCTATCCATAAACCGTCCAATCTCACCAACCGGGATGTCTTGAGCGATGGTAATAACAGGTTGAAAATTCTTGCGCCGATCTTACTGCGCGACTGCCCAATGGGCCTTCGACTAGGAGACTAAAATGCCACATGTCCCTTCGCTGGTTGCTTCAATAGGAACGGCTCCCGATCTCTGGCGGGCATTCTGCGCCCGCGCTGGTCTTGACCTTAAAGAGCGCAAAGACAAGAGGGAGGCTCACGATGCAGAGCTCATCTCGGAATTGCGCAAGACCTTGGCCCTTCCAAATGGCATAGCGCTTGACCAGGCGATGGAGCAGGCAGGGACAACGACAGAGGCGTTGCTCAACGCGATCCTTGCGAAACTGACACCTTGGTCGCGGATGATGCGCGACATTCTGGAGATGGTGGAGCAGGCGCGTGGTGGAGCGGACACCGAAGCGCTCTCCATTAATGTGCAGTGGGACGCCTTGGATGAGGAGCTTCAAGTCAGCCTGAGCGAATTTCGTCGTCAACAGTCGGTGATTCAGCATGCCATGCTGACAAGCACAGGAAGCGCATGGGGAAGGTTTGACTTCAGTCATGCCTATCCGCATATCGAATCTGAGCTTGGTTACAACGGCGAGCGCGGCTCCAGCATATTTGGTCGTTCCGCCGATGACTTTGTAGGGCACGACCTTCGATACTGGTTCCGGTCGCTTTGGGACGGGGTTACCGACCCGCCCCCTCAGATTCAGTTAAATTCAGATCCGGATTTTGAAGCGCTGCTTGCAAGATTACGGTCTGCGGTAGCCAGCCACATGCGAGTGATGACGCTTATGGGAGGTGGTAGGTACGCTGACACCGTTGATACGCCCGCCGATATGGCGCTTCCGGACGATTGGACAGTCGTTGAGGCAAGGCGCCTTCACAATGACTACCTTAGTGCATGGCCGCTTGTCTGGTATGCAGCTGCTCCAAGACTATACGAGTGGTCCTCGCTGCGCACCCAGATCATGGATCACCTGCGCATGCTCCTCGATCAAGTTCCATCGAACCAGGAGCGCTGGGTCGAAGCCGCGCGTGCACTCGACGATGTTCTGGATCTCCCTGTCTGGAAGAAGCGGCACGAGCTCTACTCGGTGTGGGTAGCCACGCAGATCGCATCATCCAGTGGTCGCGCTCCCGATTGGATTCTCACCAATGGAGTGCTCAGCTTTTCGTTCGCGGGTGCGGATGTCGCGCGGTTCCCGCTTTCCGGTGGAACAGCGCTTCTTCGCGCCGAGAGTCGGGAAGAGACCACTGTTGCACTGAAGGGCAGCGGCAGAAAGCATGCCGTGCAGCCCGACTACACGGTCTATCGCGAGCATGCGGGAAGAAGAACGAAGGCCGGGCTGGTGGTGGAGTGCAAGCACTATCGAATCGCGGCCAGGAAGTCCTTTGAGGATGCAATCTGGGACTACGCGCGGGCACATGCAGACGCAAGCGTCTTGCTTGTCAATTACACCCGGATCGGTGAGATCACACTCCCTGCCCATGGCTCGTTCAGTGGCGCATACGGCGAGATGCGTCCTTCGGGATCCGGTGTGGCCGCGTTCCGGGAACAGGTGTCGGGCGCGTTCACGCAGATGGACGAAGCGTCCGACGTTTTCGGAGGAAGAGCCAGTATCCGACTCCACTGGAAAGACGGCGGCGACCTGGATCTGCACGTTGCGCGCAAGCGCGACGGAGTTCGTACCACGGTCCACTATTCCTCCCGAGGAAGCATAAGCGCGGAGCCGTGGATGGAACTTCAGGGAGACCAGCAGTTCTCACCTGCGATCGAGGAAGTGAAAATCCTCAAGGCGGGGGGCGATGCTTTCGAGGTCTACGTACATCGCTTCCAAGGCGAATGGCCACGCCAGGGATTCTTCGTCGAGGTAGAGGCCGGTGCCGGTAGGAAGCGAATCGATCCGCCGGAATATCAGGCAGGTGCCGACTGGTGGCACGTCTGCGACGTGAGTTTGAACCCGTGGAAACTCTCCACGGGAACCGGCTTTCGCTATACACCCCCGTAGAGCGACCCGGTAATGCGTTGATTTAACCGGGTTCGAGTTTCCCGAAAGTCTGCCCGGATAGATGCACACCCGCCCAGTAATGTGCACAATCCCCACGGGACCGGGCATGACGCCGGGTAAGCTCCATGCCACGTCCGGGGGGACGGCACGGAGCAGGACAACAGGGGGATGTAGATAATGGATTCGCTCTATCCGGCGGGGCCGTCGGCCGTGCCCGCGCAGCTCACCGCACCCAGCTCCGCCTACCGCCGCCATGCATGGCTGGCCGTGGCCGGCCTGCTCGTTTTCGCCACCGCTTACTTCGCCCTGATGGGCTGGTTCGGCTGGACCGCCTACCGCGTGTTCCGCACCCTGCTGGCAGGGGAGGGCGGCAACACCCTGGTCAACATCATCGTCGGCACGTTCGCCCTGTTCCTGGCCGCCTTCATGGCCAAGGGGCTGGTCTTCCTCAAGCGTGGGCAGGCCTCCAGGGAACTGGAGCTCAAGCAGGCAGAGCAGCCCGAGCTGTTCGCGTTCCTGCACCGCCTGGCCGACGAGGCCGGCGCACCGCGCCCCAAGCGGGTCTACCTGTCGGCGCGCGTCAACGCCAGCGTCTTCTACGACCTCTCGCTGTTCAACCTGCTGTTTCCCTCGCGCAAGAACCTGGACATCGGCCTGCCGCTGGTCAACGCGCTGAACCTGGGCGAATTCAAGGCCGTATTGGCCCACGAATTCGGCCACTTCGCGCAGCGCACCATGGCGGTCGGCCGTTGGGTGTACGTGGCCCACCAGATCGCCAGCCAGCTGGTTGCCCGCCGCGACGCGCTCGATGCCCTGCTGGCCACTGTGTCACGCCTGGACCTGCGCATTGCCTGGGTGGGCTGGCTGCTGTCGCTCATCGTCTGGGCCATCCGCTCGCTGGTGGATACCGCCTTCAGCGTGGTCGCCCTGTCCGAGCGCGCCCTGTCGCGTGAGATGGAATACCAGGCCGACCTGGTGGCCGCCTCGCTCGCCGGCAGCGATGCCCTGGTGCACGCCTTGCACCGCCTCGGCGCCGCCGACGATGCCTGGGACAGGTCAGTCGGCTTTGCTTCGCGCGAATTCGAGGCCGGCCATGCCGTGGCCGACCTGTTCGCGGTGCAGACCCGCATGCTGGCCAACCTGCGGCGCGTGTCGCCCGATCCGCTGTATGCCGACCCGCCGCAGCTGCCCGAACGCGAGCGCGAGCAGCACCGCGTGTTCCGCCGCGACATGGTGCGGGTGCCGCAGATGTGGTCCACGCATCCGGCCAATGCCGACCGCGAGAACAACCTCAAGCGGCGCTATGTGGAAGCGGCCATCGACGAGCGCCCGGCCATGCTGCTGTTCCGTGACGCGGACGGGCTGCGGCACCAGCTCACCCGCGACATGCTGCGCGAAACCCCGCCGGCCTTCGCCGAGGTCGACACCTCGCTGACCCGGCTCGACGCCGAGTTCGCCATCCGCGCCATGCACCAGCGCTACCAGGGCACCTACCTGCGCCGCTCGTTCGTGCGCGGCGTGGCCACCCCGGCCGAGCTGTTCCTGCACACCATTGCACCGTTGACCGACGCCCAGATCCGCGAGCGCATCACCGGCCTCTACGGGCCTGCTCATGGCAAGGCCCTGCAGCAGCTGCAACTGCTGGAAGACGAGCGCGCCACGCTGGACGCCGCCCGCGCCGGCCACCTGCGCGCCACCCGCAACCGCGTGCATTGGCGTGACCAGGTGCTGGACACCCGCCGCCTCGGCCCGGTCATCGCAACGCTGGATGACGAGATCGCACCGCTGCGCCAGGCCGTGTTCCAGCACGACCAGCAATGCCGCAGCCTGCACCGGCTGGCCGCGCGCCGCAGCGGGGCAGGGTGGGAGAACCTGCTGGAAGGGCAGGTAACCCTGCTGCACTACTGCGAGCACGTCGAAGCCGACCTGCGCGACGCCTACGGGCTGTTCCTCAACACCCTGCACGTAGTGACCGCCGACAAGCGCGTCTCCGACAAGGAACTGCGCCGCCTGCTGGGCACCGCCGAAAAGGTGCGGCAGGCCCTGGGCGTGATCTACGACTACGCCCATAACTGCGTGATCGATGAAACAGTGGTCGAACACGGCGGCAAGCCACTGAAGGAAACGCTGGGCGAGCTGGGCCTGCCCACCCCGGTGCAGGCGAACATCGACAACTGGATCAAGCACTCCAGCGGCTGGGTCAACCACACCTGCGCCGCACTCTCGCAGCTGCGCGCCGCGACGCTGGAAGCCCTGCTGGCCAACGAAGATGCCGTGGTAGCGCGGCTGGGAACGGACGAAGTGGCACCGCCCGCACCGACGCCTTCCAAGGTACCCACGCCCTATCCGGTGCTGCTGCCCGGCCAGGAGCGCAAGCTGCAGACCAAGCTGGGCTGGTGGGATCGCTTCCAGACCGCCGACGGCTGGGCCGCCAGCACCGCGCGTGCCTCTGCAGCGGCGGCGATTGTCGTGGGCGTGCTGGCCTTCGGCATGCACACTGGCGCGGCCACCGTCTCGCTGTACAACGGCCTGGCCACCCCGGTGCGCGTCACCATCGACGGCAACACCGTCGAGCTGGCACCGCTGCAGAGCGCCAGCATGGACGTCGCCCCGGGCGCCGCCCACCAGGTGACCACCCAAAGCGCGGGCGGGGAGCTCATCGAGTCCTTCGAAACCGAGCGCATGACCGGCCGCTCGCACTTCACCTACAACGTTGCCGGTGCCACGCCCATGGTGCAGTGGTCGGCCGTCTATGGCGGTGCCAAGCCCGATGAAGACCGCAACCTGGGCGCGGAACGCTGGTCCGCCACGGGTGCCGACTACGTGCTGGAAGACCCGCCGGAATCCATCCAGACCCACAGCAACGACGGCGGCAAGCGCTCGGTGGTATCGGCCGCCGGTGAGCTGGCACCGCAGCGGCAGCTGGGGCTGGTGACCGATGAAGCCCAGCGCCAGGCCATGATCCTTGCGCATGCTCGCTGGGATGCGCCGGAGTCGCGCCACCTGACCACGTGGCTGGCGATGGCCTCGCAGAACCCGGCCACCCTGCAGGGCATCATTGCAGAGCGGCTGACGCGCCATCCCGAAGATGTGGCGGCAATGCGCTTCGAGCAGCAGCTCGGCGACGAACAGGCGCAGAACGCCGCCTGCGAGCGCCAGCAGAAGCTCGCAGCGGGCAAACCCGCATCGCCGGCGCTGGCTTATCTCTCCACCCGTTGCATGCCCGAAGGCCAAGCACAGGATGAGGCCTTCCTCGCCGGCCAACAGCGCTGGCCGCAGGACCCGTGGTTCGCGCTGGCCTCCGGCTACGTGCTTGCCTCACGGGGCGACTGGGCCGCCGCCAACGAGGTGTGGTCCAAGGCCGCCATGGGGCCGCAGACCGCAGAGTTCACCGCACCGGAACTGGCGCGCGTCAAGCGCATGCTGGGCGCCAGCGACCAGGAGCTGAAGCCGCTGGCCGCCGAGTCTGCGCACCTGACCACCCTGCTGGCCCTGGACAGCACCGAAGTGATGGGCTCGCAGTATGAGGCCTACATCCACCTGCACCGGGGTGAGTACCAGGGCGCAGTGGCGATGGCGGAGTTGGACGCAGACCTGTTCCCGCACGTCCTTCGCCTGACGGGTGCCTCCGATGGCGCCCCGGAGGATCTGATCAAGAAGGCCCTGGACCTGCCGGTGGAGGAGGGCATGGCGCCGGATGCTGCCTGGAGCATGTGGGCACTGGCGCTGCGGCAGGGCAGGAACGAAGCGGCCTGGCGGGAAAAGGTACTGGCCACCGACGCCGAAGAAGCCGCACGCATGGTGGCCTTTGTAGACGCCGTGCGCGCCAATGCCTCCCAGCAGCAGGCCGAGGCCGTGCTGGGTAACGTAAGGCCCGCTAATCGCGGCTACGCCTACACCGTTGCAGCGGTAGTGCGCGGCCAGTCGTGCCCGCAGGCGTGGCGCGATGGCGCCAAGAAGCTGCTGTTCGGCACCGAACGCCCGCACCTGATGTGAGGCAAGAGGCACGGCGAGAATCCCTCTCGCCGTGCCGTGCGGCGGCGTGTCGTCCCGTGCAACGCCGGGCCGGACACTGCGGGGTGCTACGTGGCGCTGGTAGGGTCGGTCCCCAGACGACCGCCCTCAAACCATCAACACCCGGTAACGCATGACCTAGGAACAGGGCACTGGCTGCCTGCCAATCCTGCACCTCCGCAGCAAGGCGCCATGTGGACTACCGGCGCACGCAGTGAATCCCAGGTGATGCGCACCACTCAAGACTTCACTACGTGGGAACCGTGACGATGCAACCCTCATCCGTCACGTTCTTCCCCCACGAAGTGCAGGCTCTCCATGACCAACAAGCAGCTCACAACGATCAATCCACTGACCGAAGAGGTGATTGCCACCTATTCGTACATGTCAGACGACGAAGCCGCAGCCGTAGTCGAATCCAGCCACAACGCCTACCTGGAATGGCGCCTGCGCTCGCTGGACGAGCGGGCGAAAGTAGTTTCCGCCATCGCCAAAGCGCTTCGCGAGCGCAAGGAAGAGTTCGCCCAGCTGATGACCCGCGAAGTCGGCAAGCTCATTGAAGACAGCCGCACGGAGGTCGAACTGTGCGCCGGCATCTGTGACTACACCGCCAAGCAGGGGCCTGCAGCCTTGGCGGACGAAGAGCGCGATGTAGAAGGCGCCACCGGCATCGTGACCCATTCGCCCATCGGCGTGGTGTACGGCATCCAGCCCTGGAACTTCCCGGCCTACCAGGCGATCCGTTATTCCATCGCCAGCCTGATGGCAGGCAATGGCGTGCTGCTCAAGCACGCGGAGAGCTGCACCGGCAGCGGGCTGCTGCTCCGTGATATCTACGAAAGTGCCGGGCTGCCCAAGGGCCTGTTCGGCGTTCTGCTGATCACCCATGACCAGTCCAACGGCATCGTGGAGAACGACCTGGTCCGGGCCGTGACCCTGACCGGCAGCGAAACCGCAGGGCGCACCGTGGCAGCCAAGGCGGGCGCCGCGCTCAAGAAGACGGTGCTGGAGCTGGGCTCCAACGACGCCTACCTCGTCCTCGACGATGCCGACCTTGATCTGGCCGTGGAGACCTGCGTCAAAGGACGCTTGTTCAACAATGGGCAGACCTGCGTCAATGCCAAGCGCTTCATCGTGACCCAGAAGAACTACGATGCCTTCGTCAGCGCCTACGCCAGCAAGTTCAAGGCGATCAAGATGGGCGACCCCAACGCTGCCGATACACAGCTGGGCCCGCTGGTCTCCGAGGCGCAGCGCGACAAGCTGCACGAACAGGTCACAAAGAGTGTCTCGCAAGGCGCCCGCCTGCTGGTGGGCGGTGAGGTGCCAGAGCGCACCGGCTGGTTCTATCCAGCCACCGTACTGGCCGACGTGGCACCGGGGCAGGTGGCGTACGACGATGAGCTGTTCGGCCCTGCGGCGGCCATCATCCGCGCCAAGGACGATGAGGATGCGCTGCGCATTGCCAACGACAGCCGCTATGGCCTGGGCGGCGGCATTTTTAGCCGCGACGTGAAGCGCGCCCGCGAGCTGGCCACCAAGTACTTCGATACCGGGATGGTCTTCATCAACACCTTCGACGTTGCCTCCCCGGCGCTGCCCTTCGGCGGGGTGAAGGCCTCCGGTTACGGCCGCGAGCACGGCCCGGAAGGGTTGAAGGAGTTCGTCAACGTCAAGTCGATCAAGATTCCGGCTGCCGCTTGACAGTTTGCCGCGGCGCCAACAACCGGCTCTGCGGCACCGAGCGCCCTCACGTGAAGTGACGCAATCGGCAAGGTGCCAGCAGCGCTTACAATCGCGTGCACCGCGCGCATTGACCGGTGCACGAAGAAGCGTAGTGCCGCGCCATGCATGGCTGCCCCAGGAAGAGAGCATTACAAATTGATCGCAAGCGAATGGTGTAAGTCCCTCGGCCTCATTGGCATGGCACTAGCCCTGGCCCCCATGGCGTCAGCGGCAGAACCAGCCCGGCACCCCGCCCCCAATCAGGAACAAATCGACCGCGCCGTAGCCCTCGCGACCTGCAAGGCCGACCGCGCAGCGTTCCGCACATTGGCCTATGGGCTACGCGACGTCGCATCCAGCCGCGAGCCCTCGGCAGGCTGGCAACCGGTCGCCCGCGAAGCGGGGGAATACGGCATGGCGCTGGGCAACATTGCCGGTGTCCTGGCGGAAATGCAGCTCACCGAGCCCGTGCTCATTTTCGGCCATCCGACCAGGCGCTTGATACTGTCGCGCAGTTCCGTGGTCGCCACCTTCGATGACCCAGCCATCGGCGCAGACCTCGCCAAGTCCATGGGCATTGAACCGGAGACGGGGCAGGGGGGTCCTGCCGGGATGCGCATTGTTGAGTCAACGCCGGAAGCCGAAGGGGATGGCATCGAGGTGAAGGCATTGATAACCTCCCGGATCGACGCCGATCACGGACCGTCCGCCGTGGCAGGGTGCCTGTACTACACCCAGTAGACGCGAAGCCACCTCGGCACCCCATTCAGCGAGTTCCCCGATGCAGTGGATTGATCTGCGCAGCGACACCGTCACCCAGCCCACCCCCGCGATGCGCCAGGCCATGGCCACCGCGGAAGTGGGGGATGACGTCTACCAGGACGACCCCACCGTCATCCAGCTTGAGCGCCTGGCCGCCGAGCTGCTGGGCAAGGACGACGCGCTGTTTGTTCCGACCGGAGTATTCGGCAACCAGCTCGCGGTATTCACGCACTGCCGCCGGGGCGACGAAGTGATCGCCGGCGACGACTCGCATCTGGTCTGGCACGAAAACGGGGCGGCGGCGGTGATCAGTGGCGTCCAGCTGCGTACCATCGCCCGCAACCGGGGCCAGTTGGAACCCAGCGAGATCGCGGCCCGCATCCGGGTGGGGGAGGACATCCACATTCCCCGCACCGGACTGATCTGCCTGGAAAACGCGCACGGCAACGGCCGCGTGATCCCGCTCGCAACAATGGAGGCCACCGCCGCCATCGCCCGGGAACACGGCGTTCCCATCCACCTGGACGGCGCACGCGTGTTCAACGCCGCCACCTACCTGGGGTGCGACGTGAAAGCGATCACCCAGCATGTGGACACGGTGATGTGCTGCCTCTCCAAGGGCTTGGCCGCACCGGTCGGTTCGATCCTGGCGGGGCCGGCGGCCTTCATCAAGCGCGCCCGTTACAACCGCAAGCTGCTGGGAGGAGGGTGGCGCCAGGCCGGGGTGATTGCCGCGCCGGGCATTCTTGCGCTCACTGAAATGACGCAACGGCTGGATGTGGACCATGACAATGCAATCTACCTGGCGCAGCAACTAGCCCAAGTGCCAGGCATTGAGGTGGACATGGAAGACGTCCACATCAACATGGTGTGGTTCGCGCTACCCGAAGGCGTAGACATGCCGGGCCTAATGGAAGCTCTGGAAGCGGCCGGCATACGGGCCAACGGTGCGTACGGCGGCAAGATGCGCCTGGTGACCCATTGGCAGATCGACCGGGAAGCCATTGACAGGACCGTCTCAGTGATCCGCAGCATGGTGGCGGGCGGATCTTTCGGGCCGGTTCAGCCAAATCCGGTTCCTGAAGTGGATCGCATCAAATGAAAGTTCCTGTTGGAAAGAACTTCAGAATAGTCGCATACCGCGGCTTCCATGACCTTCCAAGGATCATCCTTGCTGAAAGTGAGAAATCTCTTTTTTGGATATTTTATAGTCCATTTGACGATGATCTGGATGAGTACCCTGATAGTTACGCTGTGTTTTTTGTGGGTGCTGACGAAAATGACGCACGGGCCGCGCTTGATGAATACTGCGCGGGGCGTGTGGGGCGGATTGTCGAAACCATTCCTGTTTCCAGATTCGAATTCGATCAGGGAAGGCATTCGTCGTTCATTGTCAGATGACGCGGAAGTGCGCCGCCTTAAGGCTGAGCTACGCCGCGTCACTGAAGCGCGTGACATCCTAGAAAAGGCCTTGGCGAGACGTGTAGTCGTCATCGCGTAGCACGCTTGATGAATAGCAAGGGGCTTGTTCATCAATCTGTTTGGAGGCTGCAAGCAATGATCAGCCGGATGTCAGGTAGAGGCCACACCCGCTCCGCAACTCGTGGACTCCTGGTGGCGGTCTTGATGATGCTCTGCATGAGCGGCTGCCACTGGGTTGGTGGAGCCGTTGTTATTGTGAAGAACGTGGGCGCTGGTCCGCTCCATCAAGTGCAGGTGGAAATTGGTGGAGCGATTGTCGATGTTGGGCAGCTTGGGGTAGGGGAATCAGTAAAGCTGAGACCCAAGATCAAGGCGGACTCAGCTGTTCGGATTCTCTACGTAGATGGTGGGCGGGCTGTTTCGTGCGATGGTGACGTTTACTTTACCGGTAACATTTACGTCGTCGCTGAAGCAGAGATCGGCGGGGGCGTCTGCCGCGTCGCAGATGTAACCGACTAATTCGAGTATTCCGCGCCGAAAGCGGACACCGGGCCGAGTCCGACCGCTGGGAAGGATGGCAATCTCGGCCACCGATCCATTGCGAACGTTCTTTGAGCCACAAGTCACATCCATCAGGTAGCCGGGGAAAGCTGTGGACACCACCGAGCGCATCAAGCAGGAGCGAGGACAGGACACTATCGCCGGGATACTTCCTGGTGCTGCTTCAGCGTCCGTGACCGACGTTGCAAGGAGTTTTGGACTGCTGGAGTCCTCGGAGTGCTACGAAGAGATTGATGCTGTCGAGGCAGCTAAGGTCATAGAGAACGTCCTTCATAGGGACATGGCCTACAACACCGAGATCATGCCTTTTTCCCTCGCCCGTGAGCGTTCGGGAGAGTTCGTAGCGGCGTTCGCTGGCAGCGATGCGCGCTTCTTCACAAATGGTGAGTGGGGGCGCTCAACGGCGGCACTTGGTGTTGGCTGGACTCCAGTCACGTCCGCAACGTTCGACACTGGTGTATTGGTCGTGACCGATCAGACGGTTGGATGCGTCTGGTGCATGGACGAGGATTGAGGCTGCGCTGGTGCGAATTTCCGCTCATGGCCGGAAACGGTCCTTGACCAATGAGGGAGGCGATAACGCACGTCCCCGAGCATCAGCCGCGGCCGATGGGGAACAAACGGATGTTCGGAACACTGAGGCGGTAAAACGCTGGCGCAACATTGCGTGGTGCAGGGGATGGGGCATGCGTGGAGCGAAAGCGCGGGGGCTGCCGTTTACGGATCCCAAGGGGCGGGATGCTACGGTGATTACGTGGTTGTTCTTGAAGGATCACCAGCGTTAAGCACCTGGATTGCCACCCCAGCCTGCTGGCCGGCGTAGCAGGGACCGAAATCTCGGAGGAAAGTAGGGGGAAGTAGAGCCCGATACCCCGCAATGGAGATGGCGCCCCTTTGAACTTCTGCGATTGGCAATCGTCAAGCCTGCGCAGCTACAACTTATGGCTAGAGCCCGACGATGCTTCGATGTGCGCGCGAGTGGTGGCTTCCGGCGTTCTCGTAATACTGCAGAATCCGCGATGATCTATCGCGATGCGGGGTGATTTACAGCGTCGAAGCAATCTGCTATTCAGTCACCCTGACCCCAAACGCGCCGTCGCTAACCCGCGCCATGCATCTATTCAGTCTCACATTGACCAACGTACGCCAGTTCGAGCGGAGAACCTTCAAATTTCAACCTGGTTTCAATTTGCTTGTGGGCGAGAATGGTGCCGGAAAGACAACCATCCTTCGCGGCTTGTTGGCGGCATTGGGGAGCGCGCGGCAAACGGGGAGGCGTCCGAGACTTGAAGACGACGATATTAGGTTGAGGGAGCGCACTGCCGAAGTCTGTGCCGTGGTGTGTTCCGCGAATAAGGACCCCGTGGAGTTCGGACTTGAGAAGAGCCTTTGGGAACCCGCAAAGCATTCGGCTCGCCGGAAGGACCTTCCGCTGGTTCTCCTCTATTCATCGAATGAGGCCATATGCTCATCGATGAAGGTAAAGCGCGCGAAAGGAAGTTCCGTGGCAGAAAGGGAATCCTTTCGCACCAGCGAGGAATTCCTGTATGCGATTGAAAAAGGTTTTCCGCAAGGATCAAGGGTTGCGAGTGGGCGCAGGTTCGGAGATAGTCGCTCCGTTAAAGATTTTGTAGGAAGAGCGCTCCACACGTTTTCCCCCGACATGGTCGAATTCTATTGGATATTCGAGCCTTATGAATGCTCCCTTGTCTCCGCATCAGGGGGCGGGGCGAGCGAGTCCCTAGATGCAAGCACGCACAAGCTTGCGCGAGCTTTTGCGATGCGCAAGCTCCAGGAGAGAAGGTTGGAGCGAAAGGCGCCTTACTCTTGGCCTGATCAATCGAAAGTCGTTCTGTATCCCAACGATGCGGGTGGCAAGCGCGGCGAAAGGAACTTGCCCCGGCTGAACGATGTCTGGGCCGGCATGAAGTTTCCGTCGGAGGCTATTCGTGACCTCATAATGTCTTGTTCATTGGAAGTAAAACTCACTCCGCGAATTATGCTTAGGCGCAAAATCGGCGAGCTGAGCTTAAAGCAAATGTCTGATGGTGAGCAGCGACTGTTCTCATTGTTTGTTGATATCGCAAGGCAATTATCCCTCGGTCAGTACCATCATAAGCTTGGCGAGGGTGAGGCAATAATTCTTGTCGACGAGATTGATGTGCACCTCCATCCAAAGTGGCAGCGCCGCATAGTTCCAGCGCTAGAGGACTTGTTCCCCAATTGTCAGTTTATTGCGACTACTCATTCGCCGTTTGTGATTCAAGCGGTCGGTCGAGAGCGAGTCACATTTATCGATTCGCATAGCTCCTCGACCATTCTCGGAGGCGGCAATAGTCTGGAAGACATAGCGGAGGATGTTCAGGGCGTGCCTCAGCCTCAGCGCAGCGTTCGAGCGCAGCGGCTGAGTTCTGCCGCGAAGCACTACTTTACGCTCATTGAGGCGCAAGAGAGGAATCCAGGAGTGGTGAGGCCATCCGACTTGCTCGTGGCCGAGCAAACCTACCGAGACGCAAGTGAGCCTTTCACATCGGATCCCGCTCTGCATGCTTTGCTAACGATTCTGCTTAAGGATGGTGTGAGCAAATGAGGCCCGTCCTGAGAGCCACTTCAACTAAAGTATATGCGGCTTACCGTGACGCCATTGACGACCTGGAAGCCTGTTTCGGCCGTTACTGCAGCTACTGTGAGCGCCGCATCGTTGTTCTACTGGCAGTTGAGCACGTATCTCCGAAAATCTCTGACGCAGCTCGTGAAAGAGATTGGACCAACTTTCTCCTCGGTTGCGCCAATTGCAATTCGGCGAAAGGGGATACTCCCACGAATGATGTTGACTTTCTGTGGCCCGATAAGGACAACACATTAGCAGCTTTGAAGTACAAGGCTGGGGGGGTTGTTTCACCGTCGCAGGAGCTGCCAGCGCATATCTTGCCGAAGGCTGTCGCGCTTATTGAACTTGTAGGACTGGATCGGCATCCCGGCCAGCCAGCTACAAAGCAGCCTGCCGACCGAGATAAGCGCTACGTGGATCGAGAGCAGGCATGGAGACTTGCTCAACGCACGCGTGAAGGACTGAAGCTCAATGACAGTGACGTTTTTCGAGACACGGTTGTCGCGCTGGCCGAGCATAGCGGATTCTTTAGCATCTGGATCGATGCGTTCAACGATGATCCAGATATGCGCCGACGCCTCGTTGACGCTCATATTGGAACTGCGAAGGATTGTTTTGATGATGACTGGAACATCAAGGCAAGGCCTGGCGGTCAAATCTAACGGTCATGAGGTCGGAAACTCTAGGGCTTGGTCCTTCAATGTCGTGCGGGTATTCGCCGATGATCTCTCAAGTGGAGATATCCACGGACATCGTATTGGATGGCCAATTGACTAGACTGGCGACCTGCAGTCGTCGAGGGTAGGCGGGTTCTGGCTCGCCCAAATTCGGTGTTCTATCACTATCTAATTATTGTCGGTATCACATTCAATTGTCCATTGGCATCGAACCATCGGTGGGACTCGCCTTTCGGGCTGCCACCCAAGTCAATCGGCTAGGCCCAGGTCGCGTATTTAATCAATGCTCGATAGTTGACTTCGGTGAGCAATTGCTCGAGCAGAAGATGATGCGATTCGCACCAGGACCGTCTATGATCTCGCGATCTAGGCGCGAGGCTGCATAAGTGGATATACCTCAGAACATGCTGATCGGCGGCCTCGCCGAGAATGCAACTAAACATCTATTCCTCAGCTGGGGATGGGCGACAGCAAAAGATGAGCAGGATATTGGCTACGACCTTTTCGTCCAGCCTGACTCTGAGCAATTCAAAGGTCAACGCTTTCTGGTGCAGGTGAAAGGGACGCTCATTGAGAACAGAGGGCACGTCACCGCGCCAGTGAGGAAAAAGAGGCTACTGCAGTACCTGGACAATCCCCATCCAATCTTCATTGTTCGCGTCACTGCAGATGGGGCGCTGTACTGGCTGCACGCTCAGCCGTGGGCCCGGTCGAATCGGGCGCGCCTCAAGGGCGAGGGTAAGATATCCGTTCGCATGGATGTGAATCAGCGGCTTGAAGATCGAGAGTCTTTCGTTGCCTATCTTGCCAAGATTTTCACCCCGACTGAGGCGCGACAAGGCGCGCTCGCCGAACTGGCACAAAGGAGAGGTGAGCTCCTCAGCTCAATCGACCCTCGACTTTCAGTTGGGGTGTCAACGGAGGCAGGATCGGAGACGTACACATTCCTGGCAGCAGAGGGCGGATTCTCCGTTCCGATCGAGATGGTCCTGCGCGATGCCGCAGATGCAGCCGCAATGGACGAAGCGGTGAAGTACGGACTACCTGTGTCACTGGATCTTGATGGGATGAAGGTCTCCGGCTCTCCACTGTTTAGTGAGCTGGAGCTCGATCAGCTGCAGCCTGCGAAGGTTGACATCATTCGAAATGGAAGAATTGGCGTAGTGACGCTGTTTGCTGGACTGCGTCCATTAGTGTCTGCACCATCCATGGAGATTTCGGTTGATGCGTACTATGGCCACGGCGGGGCGACGATGCGTAGCCGCCGGCTCACCCCTGCCGTTTTTGAGCTTCGTGTTGACCTTAGTGAAGGTCCACCAAAAACGAATTTCAGCCTCGGATTGGACCTCGCGCAACTTTGCAATGGTCCGCTCGCATTGGCGCCTAGCTTGGCCGAGTTCGGTGCATGGGCAGGCGCGTCGTTAGAGGCAGGGGGTTTCATACTTGGGACGAGCTACAGCCGACATCGGACAACATGGCCGCTTTCCTCACGCGACTCTCGAACTCCCAAGGTACTACGTCTCATCCGCGATCTACATCGCCTTCAGCAAATCGCGCGCCATTTTGATTCTGATTTCTCGATTGATGATGAAACACAGCTCAAAGGAGAGGATGTCAAGACGATTGAGATCTTCTACGACGTACTGAACGGAGAGAAGGTCGTGGTTGGTATGCCTGAGCTCAGGGTAGATGGTATCGAGCACTTTCCGGACCATGAGGCTGACGGCACATACTTCTGCAAGGTCAATCACTCAATCAGAGTTGCCGACACGGTTATCGGCACAATACCTCTGCACATCGAGCTTCTAAACTACGATAGGATTGACAACACTTCAGACGGGACCATGCTCCTCCGTAGTCAGGTCGGCAGCAGCGCCACAATTGAAGAAGCCGATTCCGCTGAGCACGATCTGCACTTAGTAAATGGGCAGGGCCCGCTCTCCTCATAGTTGGTGAGTAAGCTCATGGGGGTTTCAGGTGGGAACTGCCCGCTGAAACGCTTGACCGAGGCGAGCTGGCGGCAGATATCAATCTGAGCACAGTGGAGTGAGTTCCGACACGCGCGTATCGTCAAGTGTGGTAGTCCGGGAAGATCGCAAGCGTGGGCTGCGAGCCATCTCTGGCCGGTGAACCAAGCCACTCAAATCAATCGCGCCTGCTCTTCGCACTGCGACTCGGACGCTGTCTCCCGAAGTCTTTGCATATGGGACTTCCGAGCAATCATCCACGCGCCACCGCCAATTATTCACGTCCCGGGTGCGGGGCTGGGCGACCCAATGGGACTGGCGGGGAGTCTCGTCAACGGCCAAACGCGATCCGCTGGGTCGCTCCTTGATTCTGCACCCTGCAGAACGGAAACCGAAGCGGCTTCCGCCACCAGGGAAATGATGCGAAGCGGCGCGAGTGAGGTATTGAAATGGTTTGCCGTTTTGCTAATGACTGGGGATCACCTTGCCGTCATGCGCAGCCAGGTGCGGACATTGGGAAGTCCGTCCGTCCTTTGTTGGTATGGGGCATCATCGCGCAACCGGTTCACGCACTGGCGCGTGGGTAGCTGATTTCGCTCAACGCTCTTCTCACGTTCGAGCCAGCAGCAACTGCGGGACGCGCCCGGTTAGCAGAAATGCTCGGTTGGTCCTTAGGCTATCCATTGGGTTATCCAATGGGCACGTTCATGCGGCCCCAGCGTGAACAGCACCCCGTAGTAGCCTATTGAGTGGCTACTTGTGGTCACCGGGCTTCTGGGCCTGATTGAATTCGCGCACTAGGACGTTCGGCCCGCGCATTGCTGTGGGTGCGCGGTGTGGGTTGGGAGCGACAGTGATCCCGGCTGCTTGGCGAACATTCTTTCAGCGCCAGTAGAACCGAAAATGCGACCTGTTGCCGTCGCAAATGCGCGCCGGCGCACGGATTCTCACGAAACGATTCGCTCGCCCCATCCCGTTTCAAGGTTCCATTGATGCCATGAACCGCGACCGGACGACGTCGAGTTCCAGTACGCTCACGTCTGTCGCATGGTGTGCCTTGGGTGTCAGAACCCGATGTGGAAATGCATGTTGAACGTCCTGTGTCGGGAGGGTGGCGCAATACAACACCCTCGCGGAAATACGTCGCACCGTATCCACATCACGGTTCTGAACCTCCCGACTCCCTCGCCATCCCGGCGAGGGAGAACACAGAGGAGAACCATCATGCACGACGACTGGACGAACTTGACCCCCGAGCAACGCGCCCTCCTAAGGGGCTTCTGGCGCGCGCCGAAGAGCGTAATGATCAATGCGCTTCATCATGAAGGGCTCGAAACGTATCCCGGCTGCCCAACCATTCCATGCCTGAAGGCGAGGGGGCTGTGGATGCGAGGGCTGGGCATTGAGCCTGGGACGCGGATGTACCTGGGCATCGGGCGTGAGATGTTCGTCCTGGCCGCAGACCCGTCGCCGGAGGCGCTGTCCAAGGCGGTGGTCAGATTTGAGAAGACCGGGGGCAGTTGGAAGCTGGGGCCGGTAGGGTGAGAGTGGCAACACGCGGGGCGCCGGCAGCGACGCCCCGGCTGCCGTCATAGCTCCCCGTTTGACACGCTAAGATGAGGGAAGATCGACGGAACGAACCTGGGTTCATGGCAGCAAAGCGCATCCTCCTGACACTGGCGGCAGCATCCCTGGCCCTGGTCGTGTGGCTGACATGGAAGCCCACCTTGTTCCCCACCCATACCGCGCAAGCGGAGACATCGGCCCGCAAGCCCGCGCCGCCAATTGCCGCCGGTTCCTCTCAAAGGCATGACTTCACCAGAACCAACCCCCAGCGCGCCTGGTTCCTGGCCCTGAAGCAGCGCGCTGACGCGGGCGACCCAGCTTCCCAGCGCCTGCTGGCACAGGCCTACGAAAGATGCATGGTCGTCAATCAAAACGCCGGTAATCCAAACGTCGAACAGTACGAGGAGCAGATCCAGCGTCGCATCCAGAGCGCGGAGACCGAAGAAGAGGCGACCTTGTTGGGGCCCCTGCTGCAGCACGTTCTGCAGGAGTGCGCTGCCGTGGAGGGCGGGGCACCGATCGACTGGGATGACATGCGCCTACTGTATGCGCAGGCGGCGCAGGGCGGCGATCTGCCTGCACGGGTTACGGAGACCCTCTTCAATCTGCAACAACCACTGGGTGAGGTGCAAGCCGCTGCGCTGCTGGAAGACGTGCTGGCATCCAACGATCCTGCGGCGGTGTTTGCCCTGGGTGATTCCATCGGTCAGACCCGCGGCATGCAAGTCGCCGAACCCTACACGCCTTTGGCCGAGGGCTGGCTCGCCGGGCGCGCCTGGCAGGTCGCGGCCTGCCGCATGGGTTTTGACTGCGGACCAGAGAGCCCGCCAGCCAGCAGGCTGTGTCTGCTGCAGGGCTGGTGTTATGAGGGCACTTTCGAGCAGGCCACACGTAGACGGTTGGGCACAGATGCCGAACGCGAAGCATTTGACCGCCAGGTCGAGGCGATCCTGCGCGCGATGCCACCCGCCGCCACGTAGAGCCGGGCCTTGCCCGGCTGAGCGGACCCCGAACCACTCGCCAGAGTCAGGTCTCCCATAGGAGATATACTTCCCCCCAATCAGGATCCAGGATGGATTACAGCCCCATGCATTTCACTGCAGCAGCCAGTTCGCTTGTCGTTCTCCTGTCCATGGCGTCTACCGTCCCGGTCTCTGCGGCGGAACCTGAAGTATTCGGCATCAAATTAGGGGCACCATTGGCGCTGCCCCTTTGCGAGCTATCCTTGCCCGCTCCAGCCGCCCCCAGAAGCAACAGAGGGATTGGGGCCAGGGCGTTCAACAAGCTGATGACCCCGCCGCCGGAACCGCCGAAGGCCACCCCACCGGCGACAGGGCTGTGCGTCGCGCCCGGCACGACCAACATGGCCGTGGGCAATACCGAGTTCGGGGCAGGGGAGTACGGTTACCTGGTCTTCGCCACGGATGAGTTCCCGGCGTGGGTTGCGCCCATCGGCATGGCGATCGGCGCGGGCGCAGGTGACGCTTTTTCTCTGGAAGGTGCGGGCGGCCTGGTCCTGCTGCGCAACG
This sequence comes from Stenotrophomonas sp. PS02300, assembly GCF_029959395.1. Taxonomy (NCBI): domain Bacteria; kingdom Pseudomonadati; phylum Pseudomonadota; class Gammaproteobacteria; order Lysobacterales; family Lysobacteraceae; genus Stenotrophomonas; species Stenotrophomonas sp. PS02300. Next base: position 21,668 of record NZ_JASCOP010000006.1, on the reverse strand, counting down.
GGCGCGTGATCGCCTTGCGCTTCAACACCACCGGGTTCGAGGCGCAGCCGCGCGTGATGGAGCTGCTCAAACGCAAGTTCGGCTCGCCCAGTGCGGAGAAAGCGGTGACCTGGAACAACGATCTTGGCGGCAGCCGCGATTCGATTTCCGCGCAATGGCGCAAGCCCGATTTCTTTGCGGATTATTCTTCGGTCGTGCAATCGCAGCCCATGCGAGCACAAGGGCTGTCCGGCGGAATCGGGTTCCTCAGCATCGGCAATGATCTGGGGCAGCAAGTGCTGCAGCCTGCTGCCAGCAAGGAAGCGGAGTTCTAGGTCGCGCAACCCCAAGCCCTGACCGGGGTTCCAGGGGCCTTCATCGGCCTTGAGCAGGCTTAAAAGTGAGCGGCCCATCTCAGTTCTCGCCCAGGTATTGACACGGGCCTCCATTTGTGTAAATGCTAGCAAGACAAGGCCCAGCCGGGCCCGCATAGCAGGGACGTTATGCAACAGGGGACCGCTGCACTTACCGTCGTGGGCGCGGAAGGCGATAGCGCCGCATCCGACGAAACGCATCAATACGATCTGGGCCTGCGCGGCCTGGTACTGCTCGCGCAGTTCCACGGTGTCGCTGCCGATGCCGCACAGCTCGCGCATGAGTTTGGCCGCAATGGAGAGGTCTTCGACGAGACCACGCTGTTGCTCGCGGCGCGCAAGCTCGACCTGAAAGCGAAGGTTTCCACGTTGGCAGCATCGCGCCTGTCGCTGGCCAACCTCCCAGCGCTGGCATGGGATACCGATGGCCGTGCCTTCCTGATCGCCCGTATCCAGGGTGAGCAGGCGCTGATTCATGACCTGGCTGAGCGCCGCCCCCGCCAGATTCCGCTGAAGGAGCTTAAGGAGCGCTACAACGGGCGCCTGCTGCAGGTCGCTTCGCGCGCCTCGGTACTGGGACAGCTGGCACGCTTCGACTTTACATGGTTCATCCCGGCGATCATCAAGTACCGGCGCATGCTGCTGGAGGTGTTTGTCGTCTCGCTGTTCATCCAGTTGTTTGCGCTGGTTACCCCGCTGTTCTTCCAGGTGGTGATGGACAAAGTGCTGGTGCACAACGGTCTCACGACGCTGGACGTGATCGCCATCGGCCTGGTCTGCATGGCGGTGTTCGAAGTCGTGCTGACCGGGTTGCGTACGTATGTATTCGCGCACACGAGCAGCAAGATCGATGTGGAGCTGGGTGCTCGGCTGTTCCGGCATGTGTTGGCGCTGCCGCTTGCGTACTTTGAATCACGCCGCGTCGGCGACACGATCGCGCGAGTGCGCGAACTCGAGAACATCCGCACCTTCCTCACTGGCCAAGCGCTGACCTCAGTGTTGGACCTGCTGTTCACCGTGGTATTCCTGGCAGTGATGTTCTGGTACAGCGGCTGGCTGACGCTGGTCGTGGTGCTGTCGTTGCCCGTGTACGTCCTGATCTCGGCCGGCATTACCCCGGTGCTGCGGCGCCGCCTGCAGGACAAATTCGCGCGCGGAGCGGACAACCAATCGTTCCTGGTCGAGACGATCAGCGGCATTGGTACAGTCAAGGCAATGGCGGTCGATCCGCGTGCGACCCGCACGTGGGACAACCAGCTGGCAGGATATGTCAGCGCGGGCTTCGGGGTCACGCGTGTGGCCACCATCGGCCAGCAGAGCGTGCAACTGGTGCAGCGACTGGTGGGCGTGGCGATCCTGTTCTTCGGCGCCAAGCAGGTGCTTGAGGGCAAGCTGTCACTCGGCCAGCTGATCGCCTTCAACATGCTCTCCGGGCAGGTGGCGGCACCGATCATCCGCCTGGCGCAACTGTGGCAGGACTTCCAGCAGGTCGGCATTTCGGTCGAGCGGCTGGGCGACATCCTCAACACCCGAACCGAAGTGCCGGGCAGCCGGATGGCGCTGCCGCCGATCCAGGGCCGGGTGAGCTTCGAGCGCGTGCATTTCCGCTACCGCCCGGAGGCGCCGGAAGTGCTTGCCGGGATTGAGCTTGAGATCAAGGCAGGCGAGGTGATTGGCATCGTCGGCCGTTCCGGTTCCGGCAAGAGCACGCTGACCAAGCTGGTCCAGCGGCTCTACACGCCGGAGCGCGGCCGGGTGCTGATCGATGGGCATGACCTTGCGCTGGCCGATCCGGCCTGGCTGCGCCGCCAGCTTGGGGTGGTGCTGCAGGAGAACTTCCTGTTCAACCGCAGCATCCGCGAGAACATCGCACTGGCCGATCCTGGCATGGCGCTGGAGCGCGTGATCCACGCGGCCAGACTGGCTGGCGCTCATGATTTCATCGCCGAACTACCCGAAGGCTATGACACCGTGGTGGGCGAGCATGGCGCAGGGTTGTCCGGCGGCCAACGGCAGCGCGTGGCGATCGCGCGGGCGCTGATCACCGACCCGCGCATCCTGATCCTGGACGAGGCCACCAGCGCGCTGGACTACGAGTCCGAGCACGCGGTGATGAGCAACATGCGTTCGATCTGCAAGGGCCGCACCGTGCTGATCATCGCGCACCGGCTCTCCACCGTGCGCCACGCCAACCGAATCGTGGTCGTGGAGCGGGGCAGCATCGTCGAGACCGGGACGCATGCCGAGCTTGTCGACCGGCCCGACGGCCACTATGCGCGGCTGCACCGGCTGCAGGCGGGAACGCCATGAAGCATGTGATTTCAGGATGGAAGGCGTTCGCGCAACGCTATCTCGGCGTGTTCCGCGCTGCATGGGCGTCGCGCCGCGAAATGGACACACCGGTGCGCCATGCGGATGAGCGTGCGTTCCTGCCGGCTCACCTGGAGCTTATTGAAACCCCGGCTTCTCCGACGGCCCGCTGGACCATGCGGGTCATCATCGCCTTCTTCGTCGTGGCGCTGCTGTGGGCAGGCATCGGCAAGCTCGACATCGTCGCGGTGGCGCCCGGGAGGATGGTGGTCGATTCACGGACCAAGATCGTGCAACCTGCTGATACTGCTGTCGTGCGCCGCATCCTGGTGCGTGACGGCCAGAAGGTGAGGGCAGGGGAGCCGATGATTGAGCTCGATGCCACCGCGACAGGCGCCGAACTGGTGCAGGTCCGCAAGACTCTGATCGAGGCACGCCTGGCCTCGCTGCGCTTGGCTGCGCTGGACAAGGCGATCGACAGCGGCACGACGCCGCAGCTGGCCCCGGCCGCCGATGTGCCGGCTGAGCGCTTTGCCGCCGAGCAGGCCTTGGCCAACAGCCAGTTCGACGCACTGCAAGCCAAGCGCCACAACCTGCTGGCCACGATCGGCCAGCGGCGCGCCGAACTGCAGACCACGCGCGATGTGATCCAGCCGCTTTCGGAGTCGGCACGCATCTCCAAGGTCCGGGCGGAGGACTACGGGCGCCTGGTCGAGGGCAGATACGTGGGCCGCCACGAGTACCTGCTGCGCGAGCAGGAGCGCATTGCGGCCGAGCGCGAGCTGGCCACCCAGCGGAATCGGCTGCGCGAGATCGAGTCCGCACTCAGTGCCGCCGAAGAGGAGCTGAGCGTGCTGGTTACCGATTTCCGGCGCCAGACCCGGGACGAACTGCGCGAAGCCGAGCAGCAGATTGCGCAGGGCACGCCGGAGCTGGCCAAGGCCGACCAGCGCGACCGGCTGATGACGCTGCGTGCGCCCGTAGACGGCACTGTGCAGCAATTGGCGGTTCATACCGTCGGCGGGGTGGTGACGCCAGCGCAGGAACTGCTGGCGGTCGTGCCGCAGGAAGCGCTTGAGGTCGAGGCCAGCGTGCTCAACAAGGATATCGGCTTCGTGCGTCCCGGCCAGCCGGTAACGGTGAAGATTGAGAGCTTCCCGTACACGCGTTATGGCTATCTCACCGGCAAGGTCGTCAGTGTTTCGCACGACGCGGCGCAGGACGAGCAACTGGGCCTGGTGTTTCCTGCCCGCATTCGCCTGGACGGCAGCACGCTGGATATCGACGGCGTGGTGGTGGCCATGAGCGCCGGCATGACGCTGAGCGCCGAGATCAAGACCGGGAAGCGGCGGGTGATCGACTACCTGCTGAGCCCGCTGCAACAGCACGGGCAAGAGGCTTTGCGGGAGCGGTAAACGTTCCGGCCCGCATTCGCGTGGCCAGATGATGACTCTCTGACGTTGATTGGAGCTTTCAGCATGAAGATTGCAAGGGCAACCGAAGCCTTGGTCCGCGCTTTTAGCCTGACGCTGCTGTGCACGCTGGTGCTGACGATGGTTGGCTGCAGCCGCATGAGTGAGTCGTGGAAAGAGGAAGTGCGGCTTTCAGATGGCCGGCTGATCGTAGTAAAGCGCACCGCGAAGGGAACCCTCACGCGTGATATAGCAATGCGTGTTACTGGCTGGAAACCCGAAGAGACCACGTTGCGGATCTCGCAGCTGGCTGGGGAAGCCAATCCGCCCGTGTGGCGATCGGTCCTGATCCCGGTGGTCATGGACTACGACCCGTCTTCACTAACGTGGTCGGTCGTGGCCACTTATGTGTTCTGCAGCACTTGGTACGACATGGGCCGTCCGATCTCGCCATACGTGCAGTACATCTCGGTCGGCGGGGAAGCGTGGCGTGTCGTGCCCCTGCAACCGGGCTGGGCGGGCAGGCGCGCGAATCTGTTGACCGAGATTAGCCCGGCAGGCGAACCGCGCCTGGTCCGGGAGGCGGACAAGGAAATGCTTTGGCGTAGGGAACCGGACCAGTTCAAGTCGATCTCAACGTCCTGGAAAACCAACTGCTAGTGCGTCATCCCATCTGGAAGTCACACCAACGCTCAAGGAACGGACATGGCAGACAAACTTGATTATGCGCTGTTGGCGAATAGGGTGTATGACCGCCCAAATCAAAACAAGATCAACTTGCCGGAGGAATGGGAGGAGCTGGCCTGGTATGACGACCACCTGATCAGTGGCTATTCGGCAGGCGTTTATCAGGGCAGCGGCGAGATCGTTATCTCGTTCACCGGCACGAATCAGGCCAAGCTTGAGGATTTCGCCCTGGCGAACTTCCCCGCCGGCCTCGGCATCACGTCGGTGCAGGTGATCCAGGCGATGAAGTTGGTGATACAGGTGATGAGCGCGCATCCCGGTGCGACGATCAGCTTTACCGGACACTCATTGGGGGGAGGCCTGGCCTCACTAATGAGTGTGTTCTTCAACCTGAACGCGACAACCTTCGACGCCGCGCCATTCGAGCAGACAGCGGTCAACTCCTACACCCTGTCAGCGATCCACTCACTGCTGGCCTTGTCCGGATTCAGCAACCCCGCATTCGACGCGTACGTCGATTCAGACGGCGCGGAATTCGCCGGGCGCGAAAGCAAGGTGACCAGCTACTTCCTCAAGGGCGAGATCCTTGAATTGATCCGCAAGCCGTGGTCCGTCATCGAAGGCGACGCAAAACCGGCAATCGACATCGGCACGCCTTCCATCCTGGAGACCGACAGCCTGGTGGCGCGGACCCTCGCGCGTATCGAACTGCACTCCATGACGTTGCTGCAGGCCGCAATGTATTCCAACGACTTCCGGCTGGGTCTGACGCAGCAGAGCCAAGCCGTAGGCGAGCTGCTCAGCACGTCACTCTACGGCCGCAGCCCGGACGGCAGATTTCCGGACCTTCTGACCAAGCTGATGAATGACCACGTGGCCGACCTTGCCGATGGCAGCACTTTGGCCAGGCTGGACGCACTGGGACAGGATTTGTTCCGGATCGGCACGGCGGGCACGGTGGCCGACAAGGTGCTCAACAAGGGAATCCTTGATGTACTGGCCGAATTCTATAACTTCACGACCGCCGCGGTGACTTCCGGCATCGTGGAGGAGGTGAACGGCGGTATCTCACTGGACATGTCCCGCATTGCTGCTAATTCCGACGGACTGGGCAAGTTCCGTCTTTCACAGGCGCTCTATGCGTTCCTCAAGGAGCGCGGAGACCTTGCGCCCCTGTTGTCGGGCCTGGCGACGTTGGTGGTGGAAAATGGCACCAGCGCGCTGTCCTATGACGGCAGCGCCGGCAACGACCTGGCCATCGGCGGCGAAGAGGTTGACACCCTGAAGGGTGCGGGCGGCGACGACTCCCTGTACGGGCTGGAAGGCAATGACGATTTGGAGGGCGGGGCCGGCAACGACTACCTGGCCGGCGGCGCGGGCACCGACGATTACCGGTTCTTCAGCAACGACTCGGCCAGCATCACGGTTGACCAGATCATCGACTCCGACGGCAGTGGCCGCATCTGGTTCGACGGCAATATCGTGGTTGCAGGTCAGCGTACCTCCGAGCACGCATGGCTGGACAGCACCGGCAAGCTGAAGCTGACATTCCTGGACAATGGTTATGGCCAGGGCACACTGGTCATCGATGTGATCGATACCCAGGACACTATCAGAGTACGGGATTGGGCCTTGGGCGATCTCGGCATTACCCTGGGCGGGCAGGTGCCTGCAGCCAGCGGGTCGTTGATGACCAATGAAGACGATCTTTTTGGCAGCAACGGCAACAACGCCGGCAACGACACCGTCAGCGGGCTGGGCGGCAACGATGGCCTTGAAGGCGGTGCCGGCAACGACTATCTCGACGGCGGCGCCGGCAACGACCTAATCCTCGGCGGAACCGGCGATGACGTCCTGCTGGGCGGCGACGGCAACGACTACATCTATGACGGCTATGAGCAGGCCGATTTCCACCCGCTGGATACCACCCCGGATCCGGACACCGGAAAGAGCCAGCAGGACAGGTTTGAAGATGAGATAGCCCAGCTGGGCGCCGCCGTGCTTGACCGCGGCAAGGCATGGTACATCGCCCATGTCATCAATGCGCCCGGATGGAGCCTGCTGAACCCGAATGGAACGCCGAGCGGCAACGACACAATAGACGCGGGCATGGGCAACGACACCGTCGTGGCAGGAGACGGCAACGACACGATACTGGGCGGCGGCGGCAGCGACCAGCTGATCGGCGGGTTCGACAACGACGTCATCTTCGGCGGAGATGACGACGACATCATCAACGGCGATTATCCCTACGGGGCCAATGCCGCGATCGCGGTGGGCTGGCGCCATTCCGACCAGGCCAACCCAAACGGGAATGACGTGATCGACGGCGGCGCCGGCAGCGACACCATCAGTGGCAACGGCGGCAACGACGTGCTCGCAGGCGGCGATGGCGCCGACCGCATCTGGGGCCGCGGTCTGTCCAGCCCCGCAGACGGCAACGATGCCGACGCCGATTTCCTCGATGGCGGTGCCGACAACGATCTGCTCACGGGCGACGACGGCAACGACGTCATCCTCGGCGGTACCGGCGACGATGTCATCTGGGGGGATAACAACGATGCGGGAACTCGCCACGGTAACGACAACATCGATGCCGGCGCGGGTAACGATATCGCCAACGGCGACGGCGGCGACGACGTCATCGCCGGCGGCAGTGGTGCGGACATGCTGTCCGGCGACTCGGTGGACATCGATGGCTCGCTGCACGGCCGCGACCTGATCCACGGCGGCGCGGATGACGACATCATCGATGGCAACGGGGGCGCCGACACGCTGTATGGCGACGATGGCGACGACCAGCTGATCGGCGACAAGGCTACCAACGAGACCCTGGCGGCGGCCTACCACGGCAACGATTTCCTGGATGGCGGCGCCGGCAACGACCTGCTCATTGGAAACGGGGGCGATGACCAGCTGATCGGCGGCAGCGGCGATGACGAGCTGCAGGGTGGGGACGGCAATGACAACCTCGACGGCGGCCTCGGCAAGGACCTCCTCTTCGGTCAAGACGGCAACGATACGCTGGACGGCGGCGATGGCGACGACGAGCTGCAGGGCGGGGTCGGTAATGACAACCTCCAAGGCGACTTCGGCAAGGACCTTCTCTTCGGTCAAGATGGCGACGATACGCTGGGCGGCGGCGATGGCGACGACAAGCTGTACGGCGACGCCGGCGATGATCGCCTGGGCGGCGGCAACGGCGCAGACACCATCGTCGGAGGGGATGGCAGCGATGTACTCTACGGCGACGACGGTAACGATATCCTCGACGGCGAGGCCGGCAATGACCAGATTTACGGCGGTGCCGGCAACGACACCATCGACGGGGACGACGGGGACGATCTCATCCAGGCCGGTCTCGGCGACGACAGCATCTACGGCGGCTTCGGGCGCGATGTCATCCTTGCCGAGGAAGGCAACGACGTGGTCACCGCCGCGGAAGGCGATGACGACGTCGACGGCGGCGCCGGCAACGACACGCTGTTCGGCAATGAGGGCAACGACCTTATCAATGGCGGCGACGGGGACGACATGTTGGACGGCGGCGCCGGCAACGACACGCTGGTGGGCGGCACGGGGCTCAATCGCTACTACTTCAACCGCGCGTTCGGCCAGGACGTCATCCGGCTGGAAGTCGCCAGCCAGGACCAGATCTACCTGTATGACGGCATCACGGCCGACGAGGTGGTCTTCAACCGTGAGGGTGATGATCTGTTGCTGGCGATGGACGACGGCAGCCAGCTACGTGTCGCCGGATACTTCGTCGCCGGCGCTGCGGCGTGGCTGCAGTTCAGCGATGGCGCATGGATCAGCAGAATGCAGATGGATACAGGCACCTACTACGGCGCGATCGGCGGGGGTGGCACAGGCGACGACAACCTGCTGGGTACCGAAGGAGATGACCGGCTGTATGGCCGAGGCGGCGATGACACCATCGACGGGCTCGGTGGCAACGATCTGATCGAGGGCGGGGACGGCGATGACACGCTGACGGACGGCCAGGGCGAAGATCTGGTGCTGGGCGGAGGTGGTAATGACGTCATCAACCTTGTCTACAACGGCGGCCCACTCGGACAGGACCTCGCAGATGGCGGCGCAGGCGACGATACCTACAACATCGCCCGGTTGTCCGGCTACGACGTGATCGCCAACCTGGGCGCCGCCAACGCCGGCTCAGACACGATCAATCTGATCGGCATCACCCAGAACATGGTGACCAATTACCAGATCGACGGCCACAACTTGACGATCTTCGTCTCCGGCAACAATGGGCAACCCAACGCGAGCCTTGACAACGTCATCGTGCTGGAGGGGTTCCTCGCCAACAGCCGCCACCGGGTTGTATTCGCCGAGGGCGCGCAGATGACCTCAGCCGACTTTGCCCAACGCACCTGGGACGGCACCGCCGGCGACGATGTCTTCGTGGGCAGCTACACGCCGGATGTCGCGTCAGGCATGGCAGGCAACGACAATCTTTCCGGACTGGGCGGCAACGACTGGCTGTATGGCGGCGATGGCGATGACGTGTTGGATGGCGGTGACGGCGACGATTCGCTTTACGGCGAGGCAGGAAACGACATCGTTCGTGGCGGCGCGGGCAACGACCGCCTGCATATGGCCTACTACGACAACGGCATCGATCGCTATATCGGCGGTAGCGGAAACGACGGCTACTACCTGCAGCACAACTACGGTTGGAGCGCGTTCGTACCCCGCTTCGATGGCGCCGGTATCGAAGAAGACGACGATGGCGGCATCGACACGCTCTACACCAATTTCTACCATGTGACCCTGAGCGCCAACGTCGAGAACATGGTTCAGACCGCGGCCAATTACTGGTGGGACGCGCCCAGCCGGCTCACGGGCAATGCCTTGAACAATGTAATCCAGCTGATCCAGATGACCTTCTCGTCCAGCCTGAGTTTCCGCCTGGATGGCGGCGCTGGCGCCGATACGCTGATGGGAACCACCAGCCGCGACACTTACGTGGTGGACAGCTATGCCGATGTGATCATCGAGCAGAACACCACCTTCGACTCCATCGACACCGTCGAAACCGGCCTGGACTACTCCATCCAGACTCGCCTGGACCTGGAGAACATCCGGCTGACCGGCACGGCCGTGTCAGCCACTGGCAACAGCGATGCCAATGTGCTTGAAGGGCATCTCGTCGCGGGCGTAAACCAGCTGACCGGCCTGGGCGGCAACGATACCTATCTGGTTACGCTCAAGGATCAGGTGATCGAAGCGGCCGGCGGCGGCAACGACACCGTGGTCATTTCCGGCTGGGACGAGCTGACCGATATCTACAGGTGGGTGTCGGTGTCCGACTATGCGAACGTGGAAAACCTCACGCTCGACAACGTCGCCACGCAGGGACCCTTCGGCACGATCTACATGCGCGGCAACTTGCAGGGCGATGCCGGCGACAACGTGCTGATGGGCAACATGATGTCCAACGAAATCCGCGGCGGTGCAGGTAATGACACGATCCGCGGCTACTACAAGTTGCCCTACCTGAGCGAGGGCAACAACATCAGCAGCGTGGACCTGCTGTACGGCGAGGACGGCGACGATACGATCGAAGCCTCTGTCTACGGCGGCGATCTCTACGGCGGGCGAGGCAACGACGTGTTGATTGGAACTGACGGCGGTCAGTACAACTATAATCGCAGCGGAAGTGATCGCTTCTTTTATGAGATCGGCGACGGCACCGACCGTATCCGATCGGTGAACGGCAGCCGTGACCTGGACCAGGTGATCTTCGGCGAGGGCATCGACCCGGACGCGATCACTTGGTCGCAGGACGGCACCAGTCTTATTGTCCAGGTGGGCAGCGACCCCAACGACCGCTTGATCGTGGAGAACTATTGGCGCGAGGACACACCAGGCGAATACACGCTGGTGAAGTCCGTCGACGAATTCGTCTTCTTCGACGGCACCATTCGTCGCGGCGGCCTGGACCATCTGCCTTACACCAACAATCCCCCGGTGGTGAACTGGTTCAGCATCGAGGACCCGGTGCGTGCCGGCGAGGCCTTCCAACTGTTGCTGCCCGCAGGCACCTTCGTTGATGAACCGGATGATGTGCTGACCTACAGCCTGAGCGGACCCGACTGGATGAGCATCGACCCTGCTACCGGCACGGTCAGTGGAACGCCATCAGTGGACGAGGAGTACGTAAGCTTCACCATCCTGGCCACGGACAGGTTTGGACAGCAGGCCTCGCTCTACCTGAACCTGAAGATCCTGGTGGTAGTGACCGGCACGCAGGGCGACGACGAGCTATTGGGTACGGCGCGAAGCGAGGAGATCCGCGGATTGGCCGGCGATGATCGCATCATCGCCAACGGCGGCAACGACGTGCTTTATGGTGGCCTGGGTGACGATACCTATGTGATCGGCCAGAGCGACACGGCCACCATAGTCGAGTTGGCTGGCGAAGGCTATGACACGGTTGAATTCTCGCAGTTCTCCTACGACGCCCCGGATGAAGTCGAGCGCCTCGTAATGGTCGAAGGCAGCCAAGCCTGGGTGGCGTACGGCGGGGCCGGCGCCAACGAACTGATCGGCAACTCGCAGGACAACCATCTCAACGGCGGTGGTGGTGCCGATCGCATGGTCGGCGGCGCGGGTAATGACCAGTACGACGTCGACGACGCAGGCGATGTGGTTGTGGAACTGGCCAATGGCGGCACCGACGATGTCACCACCACGGTGTCCTGGACCCTGTCCGCCAACGTGGAGATCGGCAGGCTGGGCGAGGGCGCATCGCTGAACCTGACCGGCAACGCCACAGCCAACACGCTCCACGGAAATGCCTCGGACAACACGCTTGATGGTGGACTGGGCAGCGACACCCTGTATGGGTACGAAGGAAACGATACCTACTACGTGGACGTCGAAGCCGACCGGGTGCTGGAGAACCAGAGCGAGGGCGTGGACACCATAGTGCGCAGCTTCGGCAGCCAGTTCGTGCTGGCGAACAACGTCGAAAACCTTCGCCTCACCGGCAGCGCCACCCAAGGCAACGGCAACGCCTTGGACAACGTCATCGAGGGCAACGCATCTGCCAACACGCTGATGGGCCTGGACGGCAACGACGAACTGCGCGGCATGGCCGGCAACGACACATTGTGGGGTGGCAATGGCAACGACGTGCTCAAAGGCGGGGAGGGCGATGACCTGTACGCAGTCGACGCCACTACCGGCAGCGACGTGATCGACAACACCGGCGGCGGTACCGACACCTTGTACGCCAACGGCATTGCCATCAGCCGCTTGAGCTTCGCCCGCGATGGCAACGACCTGCTGGTCCGCATCGATGGAGCCACCACGCCGGCTGCGCGGGTCACCGGCCATTTCCTCGGCGGAGACGCCACGCTGGACTATGTGCAGGCCAGTGACAATCGCTACAGTTCAGCCCAGATCGCCGCGATCATCAACGGTGGCAGCAACCCCGGCAACGGTTTTGACCAGACGATTACCGGCACGGCTGCCGGCGAGCAGTTGACCGGCAGCTCCGGCAAGGATCTGATCGAAGGCCTGGGTGGGGCCGATACGCTGTTTGGCATGGGCGGCAACGACACCCTGCGCGGCGGCGACGGCAACGACTACCTCGCCGGCGGCAACGGCAGTGGTGCCGGTTCCGGCAACGACGTGCTCGAAGGGGGGCAGGGCAACGATACGCTGCGCGGCGAAGACGGCACCAACACCCTCACGGGCGGGGCGGGGGACGACCAGTACGTTTACGGCGGTGGCAGCGACCTCATCGACAACACCGGCGGCGGAACCGATTGGCTGATCTTCCAGAACGGCATCACGACCTCGCAGCTGGGCTTCACCCGCGATGGTGACGATCTGGTCATCACGGTCAACGGCAACGCCAGCCAACGTGTCATCGTCAACGACCATTTCCTCGGCGGTGACATGGCGATTGATTACCTGCAACCAGCCAGCGGCTCTGCCCTGAACACCGCCGCGATCAACGCCTTGGTGAACCCCGGCAACGGCAGTGGCGGCACCCCAGGCACGGGCAACGATGCCGACTACCCATCGGTGAAGACCGGCACCGCGGCTGGCGAGCAGATCGTCGGGACCAGCGGGCGGGACCTGATCAAGGGCCTGGGTGGCAACGACACGCTGTTTGGCATGGGAGCCGACGACAAGCTCGATGGCGGCGACGGCGATGACTACCTGTCCGGCGGCAACGGCAGCTTCAGCGGCTCGGGCGTGGACATCCTGATAGGTGGCGCAGGTGCCGACCAGCTCGTTGGCGAAGACGGTAACGACCTGCTGTTTGGCGGCACCGGCGATGACACGTATTTCTACGCCGCAGGCTCCGGCGCAGACACCATCGACAACACCGGCGGCGGCACCGATTGGCTGTACCTGGACGCGATCTCGCGCACTCGGCTGGCCTATCACCGCGACGGCGACGACCTCATCGTGCGCGTGGATGGCGACGCCGGCCAACAGATGCGCGTGATCGACCATTTCCTCGGCGGCGAGCACGCCATCGCCTACGTGCAACCCGGCGATGGCGGCTACGCCATCTCGGCAGCGACCATCGCCGGGCAGCTGACGCCACTGGGGAGCAGCCGCGCATCGGCAAGCCCGTCGACGATGCATGTGACCGAGGGGTCTGTCGGCATTGCGTTGCCCGTCGATGAAGCCACTGCACTGGTCCAGGCCATGGAGGGTTTCGCGGTGCGGGGAGCGCTCCTGCAGGCACCCGGAAGTCTGGAGCTGCCGCCCTATGGGCCCGAGGCCCTGCCGATCGCCGCAACGCGGCCGGTGCCCGGGGCATCGGCGATCCATGTCGAGAAGCCGCAGCAGACGACGCTGCCGTCCACGTCGCTCAATCAGGCAGGCAGCCCGCAGGCAGAACTGCAGCTCCTTGTGGACAGCCTCGGCAGCTTCACCGACCAGAGCGCGCCGTCTGCCGCAAATGACCCATTGGAAGAGCGGCAACTGGGTCTGCATGGCAGCAGCCGCAATTACTGGGGTGGCAGCCAGCGCTACGACGGGCGGCTACGCCAACTGGAGCTGTAATGCCCAGGCGGAAGGGGCCAGCTTGGTCCCTTCCGCCAGCGGCCCGATCGATGATGCTTCAAGTTTGAGCTGGCGCACCGCAAATTGTTGATGGAGCACGTATTCGTGTTACCTCGAAGTCTTTTCATTTCAACAGTCTACAGACGCAGACCTCCAATCCCTAACAAGCTGAATAGGTGAGCGCCCAGGGGTAAATGTGTTACTTGTACGCTAGCTGCAGGTATTTTTGTTACTAGTTCAGCTTGGGGTCTGACAGGACTCTCGGATCGGTTGCACCCCGAGCCTTTCAGGAGTAGCGTCCAGAGCATGTCAGCGATGCTTACTGACGCTGCTTTCGGCAGCGATTCAGGCCCGCGTTGACCATGACGCACCACCGAGACCGAATGCATCTGCGTAGGTGCCCAGACCACTGCCCCCCGCAGAGAGGTCTATTTGGAGCACGCGAATGAGTGTTACGACCAAGGCCAGGCAACGCCGACTAGGTGTGAGGCAAGCTCGGACAAGCAACTCGGCTAACCTCTGGACGCTGCAGTCTCCTATGGCGGAGTGCCAGGTGACGCTGAGTGGTGACCTGAGGATGAAGCTCTTCTTCTATTGCGAAGGCGACGCAAGCGTCCGTGACGCAGAGTATCGCGAGCAACTGATACAGGTGTCTCTAGGCAGCGGCTCAATCTGCCTTGATGCGCTTACTACCCTGACTGATGGCTCTATTCAGGCTCGGATGATCGACGATGGATCGGACAGAGCCAGGCGAGATATCGAAGCACTGGGCACGGAGTTTGGATATTCAGTCTCCGTCTTGAGCACACGTGAGCTGGGTCAGGCCAAGATGAGGATCCGCAACTGGCAGGCGGCAATATCTGCCTTTCACCGGTGCCGCGGTTCGGATCTTACTTCTTTGGCAAAGGAAGTCGAATCGGCGGTTCGGCGACGCGGCAAGTTGACCTTAGGAGAGGTCATACGAGGACTTAACTCAAGGCACCCAGCAGCGGTGGTGGGAGCTGCGGTTCTTGCGCTGCGCGCTCGATCCATCGGCTCGGATATGGATGCACATCCATGGTCTGTGCACACAAGGCTGCTCAGGTGTGAACATGACCGCTCAATCTAAGTTCAACCGGAGAACGCTTCCGGCAAATCTTGCGAACTATCGTGAGTGGCCGGCTTGCGAAACCAATCAGTTGGACCCGGCTGATCTGGCGCTGTTTGAGCAAAGACGGAAAGCCTTAGTTGCGTACTTAGGCGGCGTCCGAACTGCCGAGATTGCCTCGCAATTCGGGATCGAGCGAACTGAAGTCTTGCGGTACCTCAATCGATGCGTGGCGGTCATGGACGATGGCCGCATTGCAGGTTGGGCCGGCCTCATCAAGGGATTTCGCACGCAAGCGCCAACGCGGATCAAGCCCGTAGGCGCGATGCCAAGCCAGTCATTCGGCGGCTATACGGGCGCTCTGTCAGCATTACTTGATTCGCAGCCCAATGTGCACCTCGCCCTGGACAAGTACCTCGCCACTGGCGTCACTCCAGACGGGGAAAAGCGGGGGCGGATCACCAACAAGGAGGCACATCAGATCTTTCTTAACCTCTGTCGTGATGCCGGGCTGGGCAAGAATCAATGGCCGTTCTGTGTCGGCCGGTATGGCAGAGAGGCAATCTGGGTTTACGTGAAGCAATTTTTCAATTCAAACCACGAGAAGGTTGCATCCCTGCAGTACGGCGAAGAGTGCCGGCAGCGCTCAAGGAGGCCGGGCAAACAACCCGAGGGGCCCATTGCCCTGGCGCCATTTGAGATAGTAGAGGCTGACGAGCATACGGCCGACATCATCTTTGCCGTGGGTGTGAATACTCCAAAGGGAATCAAGTACGTTCCCAGCCGTCGTATGACGCTTATCGTCATCGCCGATAGGTTCACCAACTTCATTCTGGGCTGGGACATCGTTGTCCGCCGGACAATTTCCAGCTCCGACTTCCTCAGGTGCATCGATCATGCGTCAGCTGGACAGTGCCTATCGAACCAGCTGCAACACGCACTGGAAGCCACTCTCTCAGTAGAAGCTGGCGATCTAGAATTGCGCCTTGGTTTTGGCAGCCTCTTTGTAGACAACGCGCTCGCGCACCTATCAGACACAGTAGCCGACAGGGTCAGAGCGGAAACTGGCGCTGCGATCTCGTTTGGCGCAATTAGGCGACCGAAACGCCGTTCGCTCGTCGAGCGAGTGTTTGGCTGGATGGCATCGAGTGTTTTTCAGCAATCACCAGCGACCACGGGAAACAGCCCAACGGACCCCCGGCGCAACCAGCCGGAACGTCAAGCGGTCAGGCATAAGGTGACCCTTGAAAAGCTGATGGAAGAAACGGCCAAGGCCGTTGCGCACTGGAACTCAACGCCTACAGAGGCCAACTACGGCAGCAGTCCCACTGACCAAATGCTTGAGTACTACGCCCCTGGCTCCGGTTGCTTGGCCCCACTGGGGCCGCCGCGTCCCGTGCTGACACCTCCGCTTCGAGTGGATGTGGCCTCAGCCACCGTCAGGGGGTCCCAGAAGAAGGGCAGACTGCCTCGTGTCAGCTACGCGAGCGTCGAGTACGGATCCCCCATCCTGGCCACGCGCTGGGATCTGATTGGGCAGGCGGTCACGCTCCATGCAGATCCCTACGACATCTCACGTGTTCATGCATATGTAGGTGACGGACGGGAGCTTGGTGAGCTCGTGCCACTGAGCGCGCGGTGGCGGTATCCGCACTCCCGAGAGCTCCGAAGACTGCTCAGATCCAAGATCGAAGGCGCTCGGGACGCGCCCTTTGCCGACATCGTTGGCGTGGAGCTTCAAGAATTAGCTCAGAAAGCCTTGGATACTTGCGCAAGAGCGCCCCGTACAACGCACGCGGCGACTGTCCTGGCCGAGGAGAAGAGGAAGGGGTACGCGCCGAGCAAGACGCCTACGAACGCCGGAAAGCGTGTCAATACGCAGACACTGGCGTCCCGTGTTCGCAAGTCTAGAGACATCGACTTCTCCATCATCGGAAAGTGAGGAGGTCAACAATGACGAGCCACGAGAGCATTGCCGCAATCCAGGCAACCTATCCATCATTACGGGATCGGCACCCCTTGCTCATGGCAGCGGCCATTCTTCCCACCGCGCCAGTCAAAGAGGTGGCTCGTCTGGTCTTTGATCGAGCGCAACGGTTTCGCTCCTCAATAGCATTCTGGGCGCACCCGTTGTGCGGCAAGTCCTCCTGCATCTCTGCGCTGGAAAAGCTGGCCCCTACCCAGTACCCGGGAGCGGCTTTTGTGATCTACGAGCCTTCGTCCAAGGACGTGGCCGCTGAGGGTGCTCTGATCGAAGATATGCTCTCCGCAATCGACTTCGAACCACGTGCATTGCGTTCCCTCGCGGGAAAGCGCGATCAGTTGCTGCGAGCCCTCTATGCCATGTCAGTCGCTGGCAGACACCTTTTTCTGGTGATTGACGAAGCGCAGAACCTGCACGTCAAGGACCTGGGCTGGCTCAAGCGCATGGTGAACTGGCTGAACACGCATGAGGTAAAGGTTACTGTCGTACTGTTCGGTCAGAGTCAGTTGTGCACGATGCATCAACGCTTCATGGCCGAGATGCCAGATCTGACCATCAGGTTCATGGCGGAGCTTGTTGAGTTCAGAAGTCTGCAAGATGCAGCAGATCTGCACGTGGTCCTTAAGTCATGTGATGACGAGACTGAGTACCCCCGTGGATCGGGCTGGTCCTATACACAGTACTTGTGGCCAAATGCACATGCCAATGGATTCCGCTTGGCGCGCAGCGCCACAGATTTGTACGACGCGTTTCGCTCTCAGTCCGGAGGTGCAGTTGACCAAGAGGGAATCAGCATGCAATGGGTGGCTGAGGCCCTGATGTTGGTGGGGCAGGA
This sequence comes from Stenotrophomonas sp. PS02300, assembly GCF_029959395.1. Classification (NCBI taxonomy): domain Bacteria; kingdom Pseudomonadati; phylum Pseudomonadota; class Gammaproteobacteria; order Lysobacterales; family Lysobacteraceae; genus Stenotrophomonas; species Stenotrophomonas sp. PS02300. Next base: position 3,943 of record NZ_JASCOP010000006.1, on the reverse strand, counting down.
TAGTGAGGGCAGCGATGCTGAAGGGATGAATATTTCGCGGGAAGTTTGGGAGCGCGCCATCGTTGACTCAGGCTATCGGAGCAGGACGCCTGCCGTGCTGGCTGCAACGGCAATCGGGAGAGGCCGCGCACGGAGGTCGCCGTGATTGCATGGAGTCGAGCTCTGATCGATGCCTACTGTTCCTCGTGGACCGTCATCCAGACGCTGGAACTATTCAACGGCTTCGATGCCAAGTGGATGAATGGTCGCCAGGACTGGTGCCTTCTGCTTTCGCGCTCCACCGTGTATCTCTCGGAGCAGAGGCTTGACGAGCAGCGCCCGCCCAACTGTTCGGAGCAGCTGCGCGATGTTCAGTCAGTCCTGGGTGAGCGAATCAGATGGTTGGATGCTGAAGCTCTTCGTTACTGTCCAGCTTGCATCCAAGTTGGGAGACACTACCAGTATCAACAAGATGACCGATTTGTTCGCTGCGTCCTGCATCGAGTGAGATTGAAGACCGGCTGCCCGTCCTGTGGAATTGCTTTGGACACGAAAGGGACACTGGTGCACGGATTCACATGTAAATCATGCGGGAGCACCTTGCTGGAGTCCGACGTTTCCGGTGAATTGACCGCTCGCAAGGCTGCGTCATACGCGCGAACCCTAGACAAATTGCACCAGTGGCTCAGGACCGCGAATGACTCGCTCGCCGGTTGCCAGAGGGCTCACAGCGGTCTAACGACAATACGCTGGAACGGGAATCACGCTGTGAGCAACGCAGGCAGTTACTGGTACGCACTGATCCAGCTCCCGAACACGATGGTACGCAACGCGCTGTTGCCAACACCAACCTCCTTCACGCAGCGGCCAAAGACCGCACTCTTGCTACCCCTTCCTGCCGATGATCACGAGACTGCCATCAGGCCGTACGAGGAGCTTCTTAGGTGCATTGCACGTCAAATTAGGCGCACCTATCTCAGGGGACACTCCAGCTGCCGAGTCCATGCCATGAGAACAGTAGGCGGCGGCCGCACTCAGCGAAACAGATGGGCTCCAGTGACTCTAAGGCCGCACCTATGCTGTAGAGGCCAGGCATACGCCGTATGGCTACTGCAGCGGCGCGAGGAGCTTCGCGAGATCTCCGAGCGGATGAGCGTGTCTCGCATGGATCGTCTCCTTGGGCATCGACGCTCTGAGGTCCCTATGCGGTTGCCAGATCTGCACGCAACGGTGTCCAGTTACATAAGCTCGTTCGAGGCGTGGATTGCAAACCTTGCCCGTCTACATTCACTGATCGACCGTTCCAACAGGCAATCGGTGCTGTATGAGCAATTCCGCTGTTCTCCGAACTGGGCGCTGCATCAGCCGGGTGCCAGCAAAAGCTGCCCTATTCACCTGCGTCTGGACCAACAGAAGAACCGTGCTTATTGCGACAGGGGCCGCGTTCGACAGGAGGATCTAGCGTATGTCATCGCTCTGGGGCGAGAAAGGGAGCGGATTCTCAAGCGGGTCGATAAGATGCGCGATGACCCCACGGACATCACGCCAGACATCCTTCTCTGAGTGTGCCAGGCGGCCCTGACGCTAGATCGCCGGCGGCTGCATGAAGAACCACGTTGCCGGTCGCGTCGTTCGATACTATCTGACGAGTAGGCGAACTGACTTTGAGATGCTCCAGTACCTCAATCTAAGGGCTGAGGGTCACTGGCAAAACTGACGGGAAACCCGCGCGCATTGCGTTACCACGCCAGCAACAGCGACCAATCCGCAAAACTGCGGCCATCAAGCATTCCTGGCATGCGGGCCTCAACGTCCAGCCAGGCCAAGCGGTGGTGACGCGGACCTCTCGTGAGGGAGGGGGGGCGTGCGCGTGGCATACTTTTGTACCGCAGGCGCCAGCGTGAGGAATCTACCTCACGCGCCCGATACTTCCCAAACCTGTTGAGTGCCCCCGTTGCTATTCGCGGGGCGTCAACGATCGACCTGCTCAGGTCAGTGGGATTTCATTCCCACGCGGTACGCTTTCAATCGACAACTGGCACAGAGGTTTGCTTGAGCGTGTTTAGCCAATCGTTTTGCAGGCTGGCGTGCGCTGTGCGCGGGGCGTGTTCCTCACTGACGGCGCGAGAGAGCTCCAGCAGCTCCTGCGCGAGCACCGCCGCGGCATCCAATTTGACCTGGGTGTCAAATACCCTGCGCGATCCATCTGGGGTCTGAAGCGTCTTCGCGTAAGCAGGATTGGCGACCAGATACAAGAAGTAGTCGGTCGTTGCTGCGAGGATGCTGAGTTCCTTAACGATACCCGCCTGCAGAGTTCCAGCAGCAGCGTTCCACAGTGCAGAGGCAATGTCATAGCTGCTGATTTCAACTTTCTTTCCGTCGCTGATGGCGTCCGCCTTCAGTGTCTTGCAAAGCCTAATGGCCTTTTTAAGCCCGCCCCACGTTTCGTCATCACGTTCGCGCAGGCGTCGCAGATACAGGAAGGGCAGGTTGTGGATCAACTGACGCGCAGGCTTGTCGAGGATGTTGACGCCCCGGAAGTCCTCGGACTGTGTCCGCTGATACTCGGCGGTGTCATTCCATGAAGCTGGCACAACATCAACTTCGCGACGCAGAGATCCACCCGACAGCTGGATGGCCTTGGCACCTGTGCAGTCGACTTCCGCCGCCGGATAGGCGTCCTTCAGCGCCGCCTCCAGTCGGTGACGCAGATCGAGCAATGTATCGACGGCTGACGGCAGGTACGGGTTACGGTAGTGCCCAGCCAGCGCCAAGACCCCCGTCGCATCGTAGTGATGGAACCGCTGCTCCAGAACCAGGAAGTCGACATCACTGACGCCGCGGATATGAATGTTGCCCGGAACGGAGCCCTGCAGACGGAACGTACAGCTCAGCCCATCGCGGTCCAATCGCGTTGCAATTTGCGCTTGCACACGCTCGGCCTCGGCAACACTCAGGGCGGTGTAGCTGGCGGCTACCGCTTGCATGGCGCCCAGTGCATAGCGCGTATGGTACCCACTACTGCGTTTCTGATAGGTCTCGCTCAGGTGCGCGCGTGCCTCAAACCCGGAGGCGGAGTCGAAGATGACTGAGCTCCGATCGAAGCCATGGCGCCGCGCGTCAAGCGCACGCAAACGTTTGGTGATGTCCGCACTCATGGTGTCGTGGTTTCCTTTCGGGTCAGGGTGAGGGTTCCGTAGGTGTAGCGGCCGTGGCCGTTGAAGTACTCACCGGTGGCAGCGGTCAGGTCGGCGCGGAACAGCAGTTCTGCGCAGCCGCGATGCCCCTTGAGTTCAGGCTCGCCGATGCCCGGGTCGTTGCGATAGTTGTAGAGGACGCGGTAGCCATCTGTGCAGTCATAAATCAGCGCTGCCGACAGGCTTTTGGAGACGGACTGGCGCGTTCTGAGGCGAATCTGGATCTTGTCCCAGCTCTGTGCAATTTCGACCTCGCCTTCCCATGCCAGGAGGGGGCGATCGTCAGAAGCATGCAGGCTTTGCCCGTGGCAGACCCATGTGCCAGAAAGATTGGGAACGCGCAGCCACCTAGAAAGGCGCGGTATCCGCCACATCCACCGGTCAAAGAGCGCGTACAGCAGTAGATAGATCGAGCCGGCGGTGATCGGCCAGAGCACCAGTCGCGGCATTTCCACACCGAAATCCACAACCAATGCCACAACTAGGCCGGCCAAGGCGCTCACTGCCGCGGCCAGCCCGACAGAGGCCCCCATTACCCACTTGCCGACATTGGCACGGTTGAAGCCGCCCAAGACAGCGTACTCATGTTCCATAGACCGATCTCCGACGATGAGGGGAGCAGGGCACCGCGATTGCGAGTGCGAGGCGCCCGCACCCAACCGGGTGGGAAACGCCGCGAATGCCCCCCCGGTGCCAGAGCAGAGTCCGCTCAGGTGGCATGGGGGGGGGGGGGCATAGGGCGACGATTCAAAGGCAGCCCGAGTTAA
>NZ_JASCOP010000069.1:0-21072 GCF_029959395.1 Stenotrophomonas sp. PS02300 | reverse complement strand
ACCAGCCACCGGCCCTGGTGGACCCACCCGCCCAGCGGTTGTGGACCGCGAACGGCCGCGTGCTGGATGGCGCCGACCTGGCGGGGGCCGGCAACGCCGGCTACGACCTGGGGGCGCGCGGGCGGCAGATCCGCGACGACCTCAACGCAAAGCAGCGTTTCAGCGAGCGCGACCTGCTGGCGATCCAGCTGGACGATCGCGCGGTGTTCCTCGAACGCTGGTGGACCCTGCTGCGGCAGGTGGTCGAATACAGCGACGACCCGGCATTGAAGCGTCTTGAGGCGGCCAGCCGGCAGTGGGAAGGCCACGCATCGGCCGATGCGGTGAGCTACCGGATCGCACGCGGCTTCCGCAGCAAGGTGCAGGACATCATGACCACCGCGCTGCTTGCGCCGGCCAAGGAAACCCTGGGCGAAAACTACCTGGAGCCCAGGCTGTCGCAGATCGAGGGCGTGCTGTGGCCACTGGTGACCGAGCAGCCCGCGCATCTCCTGCCGACACCGTACCCGAACTGGAACGCGCTGCTGGCCGATGCGGCGCGGCAGGCGGAAACCGAGCTGGCCGAAAAGGGGCCGGACCTGTCCCAGCGCACCTGGGGTGAACGCAACACGGCGGCCATCTGCCATCCCATCAGCCGCGCCCTGCCCGCCTTCGCCCGGCCGTGGCTGTGCATGCCGGCCGATGCGCTGCCCGGCGACAGCAACCTGCCGCGCGTGCAGGGCCCGTCGTTTGGCGCCTCACAACGCATGGTGGTATCGCCCGGACACGAAGCCGACGGCATCATCCACATGCCCGGCGGCCAGAGCGGCCATCCGCTGTCGCCGTTCTGGGGCGCGGGCCATGAGGATTGGGTGCACGGCAGGCCGTCGTCGTTCCTGCCCGGCAAGGCGAAGTACACCCTGCTGCTGGAACCCGACGCTGCCGGCCATCACCGGTAGCGCCGGGCCCTGCCCGGCTTACGCCTTCCGGCGTTCCATCCAGCTCAACAACGGACCGGTCATGGCGGTGGTCACCAGCGCCATGATCACCAGCACCGCGAACAGGCGGTCGCCGAGGAAGCCCAGCTCGTACCCCAGGTTGAGCACGATCAGCTCCATCAGGCCGCGGGTGTTCATCAGGGCACCCAGTTTCCAGGCCTCGTGGTTGTCCATGCCCGCGCTGCGCGCCGCGCTCCAGGTGCCGAACAGCTTGCCCAGCGTGGCCACCGCGATCACCACCGCGCACAGCAGCAGGTCGCTGCCCTGCAGCGCATCGGCGCGCATGCGCAGGCCGGTCATGGCGAAGAACAACGGCAGCAGCAGGGTCACCGCGAACGGCTCGACCCGGGCGATCAACAACCCGCGCAGCTGCGCATTCGACGAGACGGCGACGCCGGCCGCGAACGCACCGAACAGCGCATGGATGCCCAGTACTTCGGTGACCAGTGCGCTGCCCAGCGACAGCAGCAGCATGCCCAGCAGCCAGCGGCCTTCGCTGCCCGGCTGGATGACCTGGCGCGAGAACCACGGCTTGACCACGCCCAGCATCAACGCGATGAACACCACCACGCACAGCAGGCTGAGGCTGGCCGGCACCCAGCCGGTGGCCTGGGCGGCGGCCACGATCAGGGCCAGCAGGCACCATGCGGTGGCATCGCCGAGTGCCGCGCAGGCAATGGCGGTCTGCCCCAGCGGGGTGTGGGTGATGCCGCGGTCCGCCAGGATTCGCAGCAGCACCGGGAACGCGGTGATGCTCAGCGAAATGCCCACGAACAGCGCGAAGGCGGTGAAGCCCACGCCCTGCGGGCCGTGTTCGGGGTACAGCCAGATCGCCAGCAGCACGCCCAGCACGAACGGCACGGCAATGCCGGCATGGCTGACGGTAAAGGCGAAACGGCGGCGGCCGCGCAGCCCGCCCAGGTCGAGTTCGGCACCGGCCACCAGCAGGAACATCAGCACGCCCAGCTGGCTGAGCATGCCCAACGGACCGAGCGAGCTGGCCGGGAACAGCGCGCCGTGCAGCCCCGGCAGCAGGCTGCCGAGCACCAGCGGGCCCATCATCAGGCCGGCGGCCATCTCGCCGATCACCGCCGGCTGGCCCAGCCGCTTCAGCAGCGCACCCGCGCCCTTGGCGACCACCAGCAGCACCAGCAGCTGCAGCAGGAACAGGCCCAGCGGCGAGGCCAGGTGGTGGGCCCAGTCGCTGCCCACCACCGGTTCGGCCTTGGCGGCCACCGCCGGCAGCTCGGGTCCGGCGTAACGCGCCAGCGCCAGGCCGATCACCAGCGGAATCCCGGCCCAGGCCAGGTAGTGCCAACCCCACTTCATCCGCGGCACGCTGCCTCCGGTCTGTACGTCCATGAACATTCCCCAATGTTGGAAAGGGAATGATAGCGGCAGGGATCGGCCCACGTAGCGCCTGCAGCGTTCATGAGGGCCGACCAACGGTCGGCGCTACCCGCCTTGGCTACGCCAAGGCTTGCTCATGTACACCGGCAACGGCGCGGCCGGAGGGGTCGGCCATGCTGGCGAAACTGGCGTCCCAGGCGATGGCCGCCGGCGAGGAACAGGCGATCGACTTGCCGCCGGGCACGGTCTCGGCCGCGGCCTGGCTCGGGAAGTACTGCTCGAACACGTGGCGGTAGTAATAGGCCTCCTTGGTCTGCGGCGGGTTGTGCACGAAGCGCTTGTCCGCCGCGGCCATCACCCGGTCGCTGATCTGCGCTTCGGCATGCGCCTTCAGCCCATCGATCCAGCCATAGCCCACCCCATCACTGAACTGCTCTTTCTGCCGCCACAGGATCGACTCCGGCAGGTAGCCTTCGAACGCTTCGCGCAGTACTGCCTTCTCGATCCGGCGCGCGCCACCGGCACCCTGCCCGACCATCTTGTGCTTGGCATCGATGCGCATCGCCACGTCGAGGAATTCGCGGTCCAGGAACGGTACGCGCGGCTCCACGCCCCAGGCCATCATCGACTTGTTGGCGCGCAGGCAGTCGTAGTTGTTGAGCGCATCCAGCTTGCGCACCAGCTCTTCGTGGAATTCACGGGCGTTGGGGGCTTTGTGGAAGTACAGGTAGCCGCCGAAGATCTCGTCGCTGCCCTCGCCCGAGAGCACCATCTTCACCCCCATCGCCTTGATCCGGCGCGCCAGCAGGAACATCGGGGTGGAGGCGCGGATGGTGGTGACATCGTAGGTTTCCACGTGGCGGATCACGTCGGGCAGCGCATCGAGCCCTTCTTCGAAGGTGTATTCGAAGCCGTGGTGGACGGTGCCGAGTGCTTCGGCGGCGATGGCGGCGGCGGCCAGGTCGGGCGAGCCCTTCAGGCCGATGGCGAACGAATGCAGGCGCGGCCACCAGGCCTCGCTCTGGTCGCCGTCTTCGATGCGGTGGCGCGCATAGCGTGCGGCCACGGCAGCGACCAGCGACGAATCGAGGCCACCGGAGAGCAGCACGCCATAGGGTACGTCGGTCATCAGCTGGCGGTGCACGGCGCGCTCGAACGCTTCACGCAGTGCGACGCGATCCGCTTCGACGCCTTCCACCGCGTCGTAGTCGCGCCACGGGCGCTCGTAGTAGCGGGTGAGCGTGTCGGTGGCGCTGTCGTACCAGTGCCCGGGCGGGAACTGCGCGGCGTCGGCGCAGGTGTCCACCAGCGATTTCAGTTCGGAAGCCACCAGCAGGCGGCCGTCCTTGTCATGGCCCCAGTACAGCGGCACCACCCCGATCGGATCGCGCGCGATCAGCACGCGCTTCTGGGTCCGGTCCCACAGCGCGAACGCGAAAATGCCGTTGAGGCGGTTCAGGTACGAGGCCGGGGTGTCCTGCTGGTACAGCGCGTTGATCACCTCGCAGTCCGAGCCGGTCTGGAAGGCGTATGGCTGGGTCAGTTCGGCCTTGAGTTCGCGGTGGTTGTAGATCTCGCCGTTGACCGCCAGGGCCAGGCTGCCGTCGTCGGACAGCAGCGGCTGCGAGCCGCCGGCCGGGTCGACGATGGCCAGCCGCTCATGGACCAGGATGGCGCCGTCGTCGACGTACACGCCGCTCCAGTCCGGGCCGCGATGGCGCTGGCGCTGCGACAGGTCCAGCGCGTGGCGGCGCAGCGCGGTGAGGTCATCGCCGGCCTGCAGGCCGAACATTCCAAAGATCGAACACATGGGAACAGCTCCTGATGATGGGGGAATACACGTAATGGCTGCATTCGACCGGCCAGAAAACAAAAAAACCCGCATCGGCCGATGCGGGTTTTCTGGGGTCCGGGCGTATGTTGCTTGTTCTAGCCCTGGTCGCAGTCCCGCGTTGGCCGCGCACGATTATTCGCGCGCAGATTATTGCGGTTGTTGGTGTTGACGGCGGTGGCCAGGAGCGTTGACATGGATCGACCGTACCGCCGTTTTGGCCGTGGCGCAACTGTTGCGGGCGCAACCGATTCAGCCCCCGACGTGCCCGCTCCCGGATAATCCACGCCTGCCTCCTGGAACTCACGGATGAATCCCCTTCGTTTCCGCCTGTCGCTTTCCGCGCTGGCGCTGCTGGCCCTGGCCGCCTGCACCACCGCCCCCAACCGCCCCACCAGCGATGCCGAAGTGAAGTGGCTCACCGCCGCCGAGCGCGGCGACCTCGAGGGCATGCTGGAGCTGTCCGAGCTCTATGAACGCTGGAACGACCGCCGGGCGCTGGACTGGTATGAGCGCGCTGCGGCCGCCACGCCCTGGACTTTCCGCAACACCATTGCAGAAAAAGCGCTGGGGCGGATCTGGGCCAGCGGCGCGATGTACACCGGCCGACGCCCTGAAGACACGCCGCCCCCGGTGCTGCGCGCGTCGCCGCGCAAGGCCGAACGCTGGTATCTCGCCGCCGCCAACCACGGCAGTCCCGACGCGATGCTGTCGCTTGCCAAATTCGAACGCGAACGTGGCCACGCGGCCGCAGCACTGCGCTGGGACCTGCGCGCCACGGTGTACCAGCGTTACTCGACGAGCAGTTCAGGCCTGCCCGCCGCGATCGCACCACAGGCCGGTGCACTGCACCCGCTGGTGGTCGACATCCAGCGGCGCGCTGCGCGCGGCGATGCGGAGGCCCAGGTGGACCTGGGCGCGCTCTACGAGCGAGGCATGGGCCTGGGCCTCGAGCGCGATCCTGCAGTGGCGCTGCAGTGGTACCGCAAGGCCGCCCTGCAGGGCAACGTGTTCGGGCAGTATTTCACCGGCCTGATCCTGGGCCGCGCGCCGCCCGGGGTGCCGCGCGATGAGGACGCGGCCGCAGGGTGGTTTGCCAAGGCCGAGGCGCAGAAGTTCTTCCTTGCCGGTGAATCGTATTGGCGCAAGGGCATCCAACCGGCGTTCTGGACCTTTGATTGAACGAGGCTGTACACACTCGCCGCGCACCTTCAAGTCTGCCGGCGGGCACGTGCTTCGCCCAGAATGGACGCCATGAGTACCGCCACGTTCCGCAATGAAATCCTCTCCCGTGCCGGCATGCAGGCCATCGTCGCCGCGCATCCGCGTGCAGCCGTGTTCGAGGACTGCAGCTTCGACAATGCCGATTTCTCGCGGCTGGACATGGACGGCTTCCAGTTCATCCGCTGCTCGGTGGCCGGAACGTCATGGCTGGCCGCCTCGCTGGAGGAAAGCCGATGGGACAAATGCCGGGGCGGCCAGTGCGATTTCAGCTCCGCGCTGCTCAGCGACGCGGTGTTCTCGCACTGCGATCTGAACAACAGCCACTGGCGCCGCGCCACGCTGTCATCGGTACGCTTCGAGGACTGCAAGTTGACCGGCGCGCACCTGCAGGAGGTGACCGGCTGGGCGTTGGAGTTCCGCGATTGCCTGCTGGTCAGCGCGGACCTGCGCGGGTTGTCGTTCCGCAAGGCCACGCTGCAGGGGATGGATTTCTCCGATGCGGAGCTGTCCGGCTGCGACTTCCGCGATGCCGTATTCGAAGGCGGCAGCCTGCGCAATGCGCACACCCGGCTGACCCGGTTCGAGGGCGCGGACCTGCGGGGCACCGACATCAGCGGCTTGAACGTAATGGATGCCAAGCACTTCAAGAAGACGGTGATTTCGCAGCGGCAGGCGGCGGCCGCGTTGGCCGCGTTCGGGTTGATCGTGGCCTGAAGCAGAGGACCGACCAACGGTCGGCCCCTACCGGGCGCGGTGCGAATCGGCCTGCGGGCGGGAACCGACGGTTGGTCGGTTCACATGCACCGGTAGGAACCGACCGTTGGTCGGTTCTCGCGGTGCGTCAGGCCAACAACCGCTCGACCAGGCGCTGGTACAGCGCCGGCAATGCTTCGAGGTCGGCGACCGACACATTCTCATTCACCTGGTGGATGCTGGCGTTGACCGGGCCCACTTCGATGCACTGCGCGCCCAGCGGTGCGATGAAGCGCGCGTCCGAGGTGCCACCGCCGGTGCTCTCTTCCGGCGCAGCGCCGGCGAACTCGCCCAGCACCTCGCGTGCCACCCGGCGCAGCGTGCCTTCCGGGGTGTAGAACGGTTCGCCGCTGCGGTGCCACTTCAGCCGGTACTCCAGCCCGTGGCGGTCCAGCAGCGCGGTGATCTCCTGCTCCAGTTTCGGCGCGTTCCAGAGCGGGTTGTAGCGCAGGTTGAACAGCACCTGGAGCTCACCGGGAATCACGTTGTTGGCACCGGTGCCGGCGTGGATGTTGGACACCTGCAGGCTGGTCGGCGGGAAGCTCTCAAACCCATCGTCCCAGTGCCGCGCGGTCAACTCGGCCAGCGCCGCTGCGGCCAGGTGGATCGGGTTGCGTGCCTTGTGCGGGTACGCCACGTGGCCCTGCACGCCCTGCACGGTCAGCGTGCCCGACAGGCTGCCGCGCCGGCCGACCCGCAGCAGGTCGCCGAGCACGGTGGTGGACGACGGCTCGCCGGTGATGCACCAGTCGATCGCCTGGCCGCGCTCGCGGAAGATGTCCGCAACCCGGCGCACGCCGTCGATGGCATCGCCTTCTTCATCGCTGGTCAGCAGCACCGCCAACGTACCTGGGTGGTTCGGATGGCCGGCCACGAACTGTTCGGCCGCCACCACGAAGGCCGCCACGCTGCCCTTCATGTCCGCCGCGCCGCGCCCGTACAGCACGCCATCGCGGATCTGCGGATCGAACGGATCGCTGGTCCACGCGTCGACCGGCCCACTCGGCACCACGTCGGTATGGCCCAGCAGCACCAGCACCGGGGCGCCCTGCCCGTGCGTGGCCCACAGGTTGTCGACCCCGCCCAGGCGCAGGTGTTCGCAGGCAAACCCGGCACGCTGCAGGCGCGCGGCCAGCAGCGCCTGGCAGCCGGCGTCTTCGGGGGTCACCGAGGGACGTGCGATCAGGTCGCAGGTCAGTGCAACGACGTCGTTCACGCGCCCACCCCGAACCGCTGCTTGAAGCCGTTGTCCGAGAAGCCCTGGGTCATCACGCCATCCGCCGTGACCACCACCGGGCGCTTGATCAGCTGCGGGTACTCGCGCAGCAGCAGCTTCCATTCGGCATCGGAGGCGGCGGCCTTGCGGTTCTCGGGCAGCTGCCGCCAGGTGGTCGAGGAACGGTTCACCAGCGCGGGGAAGCCACCGGCCTGCGCCGCCCAGTCAACCAGGGTTTCCGGGCTGGGCTTGTGCTCGCGGTAGTCGACGAACGTGTAGGCCACCTGGAAACGGTCGAGCCACTTGGTGGCCTTCTTGCAGGTGTCGCAGTTCTTGAGGCCGTAAAGGGTGGTGGTCATTGCCGGCAGATACTCGTGCGGGGGTTCAACGGGATTGCGTCAATCGCGAGTATAGCGTCGCGTCGGGAGCGCACGCCTGCCGCTCACCCATCGGCGTCCTGGCCATTGAGCACGCGCAGCAATGACCGCTGCCATGACGACAATCCTGAATCGAACGGCACCTCTGTTCCCATGATGGGCCTGCCATCGGCGCCGACGACCAAGGCCAGTTGCGACGACAAGAAGCCGCGCATGCTCTGCAGCTGCCACGCATACTGCGGTGCGTCGAATGGGTCGGCGGCGTACAGCCGCATGCACACACTGTCCATGTCCAGCAGCATCTGCACCCGCTGCGGGTCGTTCAACGTGGTACGGCCCGCCTCGATCGAGATGATCAGCGCGTTGGTAGCGGATATGGCCTCCTCGCGGTCGAAGCGATCGCCATGTTCGCCCAGCCGGAGCAGTTCGCCGGCCGCCTGGCTGAAGCGCCCGAGCTCGGCAGGCGGCTCAAAGGGGGCGATATCCACCGCCAGCGGACGGGGCGCCGGGGCGGGTGTGAGCGCGGGAAAATCCGGGACGCCGGGTACCTCGCGCGAAGGCTGGATTCCGTGGCGCACCACGGCAGCGAAGTTCCGGCCATCGTGCGGGTTGTCCGCCAGTGGGCCACGTTCGGCTTCCTGCAGTGCGAAGCGGTCCTTCATCCACTGCGGCTTCTGGTTCAGCCACTGGCCGTAGTAGTAGGCGCTGTAGGCCATGTTGTCGCGCGGGTGTTTGACCGGGGTGAAGCCGCGATAGGTGGTGTCGCGCTGATCCCAGATACCACGTGAGAGGCGCCGCGCCTCTTCGATGACCGGCTTCAGGGCACGCGCCGCGTTGAGCTGCAGCGTCTCGGCATGCAACAGCCGCCCGCGCTTCTGGCCCAGCGCGCCCAGCTGGCGCAGGTATTGCACGCCGTACTTGGCCAGCAGGGCCAGGGTGCGGCTTTCCCACGCCACCAGCAGATCCGGCTGTACCGCCAGCAGCTCAGGCATCACCTGCAACAGGGTGTCGGCCGCCGGCCGCGGCAATGCGCCGGTGCTGCGGCGGGACAGCTGGTATTCGGACGCACGCAGTGCACTGACCAGCCCGAACGCAAGCGTCGCGCCATTGATCGCGTGTACGGGGTGCTGACGCAGCAACGCCTCGAAGATCGGTACCAGATGGTTGATGATCGTCTGGCAGCAACCCTGCTGCAGCGCTGCGTGATTCATCAGCTCGCCGAGGTGGAACATGATCACACTGGCGTTTTCCATCGTGAACTGTTTCCGCGAGGCGACCACCCTGGTGCAGGCTTGGGCTGCCGCCGAAAGCCGGCGTTCGTCCAGGACCAGCGCACCACGCTGGTCCACCAGTTTGCACAGGATGTTGAGCGCCTTCCCCAGGTAGATGTTCGAGGCGCGCTGCTCGTGCTCCGCATCACCATGCACGATGCTGCCGGCCATGACCTGGCCGAGCTTTTCCAGATCCGCGTTTGCCGTGGACAGATCACCGTACTTGACGATCTTCTGGTACAGCGCCGAGACGATGTAGTCGGCTTCCGTGAGGCGCGTGGAGTGCTCCCCTACCGGCACATGCGGCATGCCGATGTATCCCGACGCATTGAAGATGTCGCTGGGGATGGGGCTAACGCCAGATGCACTGCCGGCTGACGCAACGACGAGCGGCATCGGCAGCAGCCCATGCGCCGCGTGCCGGATCACCGGCACCGCGTTGATTACGTTTTCCAAGACGAGCCCTCTGCCAGAAAGCGGCAGCATAGGCAGGAAGCAGCCGCAGCGCGCGAGGCGGATGCGTCACGGGGCATCGAGCGATGCCCCGTCTGCGTCATCGGCTCAGTCGGCCAGGCCGCGCAGCAGCTCGTTGACGCTGGTCTTGCTGCGGGTCTTGGCATCGACCTGCTTGACGATCACCGCGCAGTACAGCGAGTGCGAACCGTCCTTGGACGGCAGCTGGCCGGACACCACCACGCTGTACGGCGGCACCGAGCCGTAGCTGATCTCGCCGGTGGCGCGGTTGTACACGCGGGTGCTCTGGCCGAGGAACACACCCATGCCGATCACGCTGTGGTGGCCGACCACGAAGCCTTCCACCACTTCCGAACGTGCACCGATGAAGCAATGGTCTTCAATGATGGTCGGGCTGGCCTGCAGCGGCTCCAGCACGCCACCGATGCCGGCGCCGCCGGACAGGTGGCAGTGCTTGCCGATCTGCGCGCACGAGCCCACCGTGGCCCAGGTATCCACCATGGTGCCTTCGCCGACGTAGGCGCCGATGTTGGTGAAGCTGGGCATCAGCACCACGTCCTTGCCGAAGTAGCTGCCGCGGCGCGCGATCGCACCGGGCACCACGCGTACGCCGGCACGGCGGAACTTCGCTTCATCGAAGCCGGCGAAGCGCGATTCCACCTTGTCCCAGAACGGCGCCGGGCGCGCATCCACCACCGCCATGTCGTTGACGCGGAAGTACAGCAGCACCGCCTTCTTCAGCCACTCGTTGACCTTCCAGCCACCGTGGCCATCGGGCTCGGCCACGCGGAATTCACCGGTTTCCAGCCCATCGATGACGCGGCCGACAAGCGGCTTGGTCGAGCCTTCGATTTCATGCAGGGTCAGCGTGGCGCGGCGCTCGAAGGCGCTCTCAATGCCGAACTTGAGTTCTTCCACGCCCGGGGTAGCCGGCTTGCGCAGCGACTTGCGCGCGATGTTCTCGGCGCGCTTGGCCGCCGTTTCGGCCGCGCTGCTGGCCGCGGTCTTCTTCACCGGCGCCTTCTTCACGGCCGGCGCGGCTTTCTTCGCGGCGGTCTTCTTCACGGCCGGCGCAGCGGCAACGGTCTTCTTGGCCGCCGCGGTCTTGGCGGCAGTCTTCTTGGCAGGCTTGGTGGCCATCAGTGGGGGTCTCCGGCGTTTCGATCAGGGTCCAGGCAGCGCAGCATGGCGTCATGCAGCTGCTGCCGGGCGGTTTCGGTCAGGGGGCGGTCGTGCTCATCGCTGATCACGAACATGTCTTCGGCGCGTTCGCCGAAGGTGGCAATGCGCGCGTCGTGCACGCGCAGGCCCTGGTTGCGCAGTACGAAGGCGACATCGGCCAGCAGCCCGGGGCGGTCGGGCGCGACCAGGCTGAAGCGGGTGCCGCCGGTATCGTTGTCGTTGGCATCGCGGAATTCGATGCGCGGGGCGAAGCGGAAATGCCGCAGCTGGCGCGGCACTACCCGCCGCGAGGGGCGCAGGCGCGACAGATCGCCGGCCAGCGCCTCGCGCAGCGCCGCTTCCAGGCGTGGCGCATCGCCATCGGCGAAGCTGTCGGCCGGGGTCACTTCGAACGTATCGAAAATGGTGTCGACCGGGCCATCCAGCACGCGTGCCCGGTGGATGCCGTAGCCCTTGCGGTCCAGGGTCATCACGATCGCCGCGAACAGGCCATCGCGGTCGGGCGAATGCACGAACACTTCCAGCGCATCATCGTCGGCGGTGATCCGGCGCACCTTCACCAGGGTCTGGCCCTGCTTGACCGGCACCAGCGCGGCCGCCTGCCAGGCCAGTTGTTCCGGACGCAGGCGGATGAAACTCTCATCCGGCATCACGGTGAACTGGCGGTCGATGGTGGCGTCGTCGTAGCCGCGCTCGCGCACCAGCGCGCGCACGCTCTCGCGCGCCTCCTGCACGCGCTCGGCGGCCGGCATCTGGTTTTCCAGGCCATCGCGCAGCGCGCGGCGCGCGGCGAAGTACAGGTCGGCCAGCAGGCGATCCTTCCACGCGTTCCACAGCTTCGGGCTGGTTCCGGCGATGTCGGCGCAGGTCAGCAGGTACAGGTAATCGAGGCGGTCGCGGCTGGCCACCAGCGTGGCGAAGCGGTGGATCACGTCCGGGTCGGAGATGTCCTGCTTCTGCGCGGTCACCGACATGCGCAGGTGCTGCTCCACCAGCCAGGCCACCAGCTCGGTATCGGAACTGCTCAGCGCGTGCGCCTGGCAGAACGCCCGCGCATCGACCGCGCCGAGCTCGGAATGATCACCGCCGCGGCCCTTGGCGATGTCATGGAACAGCCCGGCCAGCAGCAACAGTTCCGGCTTGCGCAGGCGCGGCCAGACTTCATGGGCAATGGAGAAGCGCTCGTCGGCGCGGCTGCTGGCGAACAGTCCGATGTTCCGCAGCACCATCAGCGTGTGCTGGTCGACGGTGTACACATGGAACAGGTCGAACTGCATGCGCCCGGACACCTGCGCGAAAGCAGGAATCCACTGCCCCAGCACGCCCAGGCGGGCCATGCGCGCCAGCGTATCCACCGCGCGCGGGCTGCGCAGCAGGGTCATGAACTGTTCGCGCGCGGCAGCGCTGGCCTCGGTGTACGCCGGCAGCTCGGCCAGCGCTTCGGCCAGTGCCCGCGCGGTGAGCGAATGCAGGCCGCGCACATCGGGGTTGTAGGCCCAGCTGGAAAACAGCGCGAATACCTGTTCGATATCGCCCTGCGGCCACTGGGGGTCGTTGGCGGCCAGGTAGCCGCGACGCAGCGAGAAGCCCACGCTGACCGGTTCGGGTACGGCCTCGCCATCGAACTGCTCCTCGAAGCGCTGCAGCAGGCGGTCGCTGATCCGCCGCACCACGGTGGCGCTGCGGTAGAAGCCCTGCATCATCTTCTCGACCGCCAGGCTCTCCACGTCATCGGCAAAGCCGAGCCGCGCCGCCAGGGTCTTCTGGTAATCGAAGCGCAGGCGCTCTTCCGGGCGGTTGGCCACCAGGTGCAGGCCGAACCGCAGCTGCGCCAGCGCGCAGCGCTCACGGCGCAATGCAGCGGCTTCATCGGGGCCCAGGTGTCCCAGCCCGACCAGCGCCTCCAGTTCGCGCACGCCAAAGGCACGCAGGGCCATCCAGCCCAGCGTGTTGAGATCGCGCAACCCGCCCGGTCCATCCTTGATGTCCGGTTCCAGGTTGTCGGCGGTGTCGCCAAAGCGCTGGTGGCGGGCCAGCAGTTCCTCGCGCTTGGCCAGGAAGAATTCGCGCGGCGGCCACAGGCCCTCGCTGTTGACGGCCTGCTTCAGCGCCTGTCGTGCCGCCTCGTCCGCTACCAGCGGGCGCGATTCGATCAAGGCGGTGAGCACGGTCTGGTCGGCGCTGGCCTGCACGCATTCCTGCGCCGAGCGCACCGCGTGGCTGACCGGCAGGCCGCAGTCCCACAGCAGGGCAAACAGCCGGGCCAACGCCGCTTCATGCCGGCGCTGCGCCTCGGGCGCGCCGAACACCAGCAGGTCGATGTCCGAGCGCGGGAACAGTTCACCGCGCCCGTAGCCGCCCACGGCAAACAGGGCCAGCCCGGCATCGGCCGGCACACAGCGCTGCCAGGCCAGCCGGATCAGGTGGTCGGCGGCGCGGGCGCGCAGCGCCAGCAGCCGCTCGATGTTGTCATTCTGGTCGAAGCGCCGGTACAGGCGCGCGTCGGCCTGCTGCAGGGTCTGGCGAGCCTCTGCCGCCCACTCGGGGTCGGCGACGGCGTCGGCCGGCGCGTCCAGGGTCGGGCTCGCCGGCAACATGCTCAGACCTGCGATTCGCCGGGCGAGAGGGTCAGCACGTCCACGCCGGTCTCGGTGACCGCGATCATGTGCTCCCACTGCGCCGACAGCTTGCGGTCCTTGGTGACCACGGTCCAGCCATCGGGAAGCACCTTGTTGTAGCGGGTGCCCTCGTTGATCATCGGTTCGATGGTGAAGGTCATGCCCGGCTGCAGCACCAGCCCCTGGCCCGGACGCCCGTAGTGCACCACCTGGGGCTCGTCGTGGTAGACCTTGCCGATGCCGTGCCCGCAGTACTCGCGGACCACGCTGAAGCGCTCGCCTTCGGCCAGCGACTGGATCGCGTGGCCGATGTCGCCCAGCGTCGCGCCCGGCTTCACCGCGCGGATACCGGCCCACATCGCCGCGTAGGTGGTGTCGACCAGGCGCTTGGCCATCGTCGACGGCGTGCCGGCGTAGTACATGCGGCTGGTATCGCCGTGCCAGCCGTCCTTGATCACGGTGACATCAATGTTGACGATGTCGCCGTCCTTGAGGACCTTGGCTTCGCTCGGGATGCCGTGGCAGATGACGTTGTTGACCGACGTGCAGACCGTCTTCGGGAAGCCACGGTAGCCGACGTTGGCCGGCGTGGCCTTCTGCACGTTGATGATGTGGTCGTGGCAGATGCGGTCCAGCTCTTCGGTTGTCACGCCCGGCTTGACGTACGGGGTGACGATGTCGAGCACTTCGCTGGCCAGGTGGCCGGCGACGCGCATCAGTTCGATTTCCTCGGGGGTTTTCAGATTCACGCTCATGGCGCCCATTATCGCCGATCCGGGGCCATTCTGAACGGGAAGGGCTGGAACGCTGACAGCCCACGTTCGGGTCGAAGCCCCCACAGCGGCAGGGCATTGGCGGGCTGGAAACGGAAAAACTGTGAAAACCGGCCAGTTTTCCTCACATCTCCCCTACAACACCGCTTTTATAACGGGGTCAGCGTCGCCCCTGACGCCCTCCCCCTGCAGTACGCCGGCATCGATTCGTTCATCCAGGACCCCCGTCCAAGGAGAAAACCATGCGATTCCTTCGCGCCCCGCGTCCCCTGCTGTTCAGCCTTGGCCTGGTGGCCCTGGCCTCGCCCGCCATGGCGGCCGACACCACCACCTTCAACGTGCGCATCATCATCACCAAGGCCTGCACGATCACGGCTGCCGCCGCGACCGATGTCGATTTCGGCACGGCGCTGTCCACGGCAACCACCCCGTCCAACGCCCAGGGCTCGGTCACCGCGCAGTGCTCGGCGCTGACGCCCTACACCATCGCGCTGAATGCCGGCTCCAACGCCGGGACCGCCAATGACGTCACCACCCGGCGCATGCGCAACACCGATGCGGCGGTGACCACCAACAACTTCGTCGGTTACCAGCTGTATTCCGACGCTGGCCGGGCCACGGTCTGGGGCGCCACCACCGGCACCAACACGGTGGCCGGCACCGGTAACGGCCTGGCCCAGGCGTACCCGATCTACGGCCAGGTGGCCAATCCCAGCGTGAACAACGCCGCCACCGGTACTTACCAGGACACGGTCACCGCCACCATCTCCTACTGAGGCCGCCATGTCAGCACTCGAACGGGGGCGCGCACCGCGCTCCACGGCGGTCTTCTGCGCCTGTGCATTGCTGGCGCTTCTGGGGGTGGGACAGGCACGCGCTGCGAGCCTGCAGGTGGCACCGACCTCGCTGCAGCTCAGCGCGCGCCAGAACGCCGAAGCGCTGTGGGTGAGCAACAGCGGGTCGGCGCCGGTGAGCGTGCAGGCGCGCGTGTTCCGCTGGAGCCAGCGCGACGGCCGCGACCAGCTCGACCCCACCACCGACCTGGTGGTCAGCCCCCCCATGCAGTCGCTCGCGGCCGGGCAGCAGCAGCTGATCCGTGTCGTGCGCGCCCAGCCGGAACCGCCTGACGCACAGCTGTCGTACCGGGTCATCGTCGACGAGGTGCCCACGCTGGACCCCAACCGCCAGGGCATGCAGTTCGTGCTGCGCTACTCGCTTCCGGTGTTCATCCAGCCCGCCGGCAGCGCTGCAGGCAAGCCCGAGCTGCAGAGCAGCGTGCTTACCCAGCCCGATGGCAAGGTGATGCTGGAAGTGCACAACCGGGGCGATGGCTATGCGCAGCTGGCCGACCTGGCAGTGGGCCCGCTGGACCGCCCGCAGGTCTTCCAGCCCGGCCTGATCGGCTACGTGCTCAGCGGCCAGACCATGCGCTGGCCGCTCGACATTCCCGCGACGCGTCTGGCCGGGGCCACGCTATCGGCGAAGATCAATGGCGGCGCGCAAGCCACGCCCCTGTCCCCGACGCCACCGGCTCGCTGAGGCCTGCGTGCGCGTCGCCCTGGCTGCCGGCGCGGTCTCGTCTGGAATGCCGGGTGCATCGGCATGGGCGGCCGAACTGCCTGCCGCCAGCGCCGAACTGGGTGCCGCCGATGATGTGATGCTGCCGGCCCCGACGCCCTTCACCGCACCGCAGACGCTGTACCTGGACGTCACCCTCAACGGCAGTCCGCGCGGCCTGCTGCCGTTCACCGAGCTGGCAGGCCAGTTGCGCGCCGACCCGCCCGTGCTGCGCCAGCTCGGCTTTGCCGCGCCCGACGGCGCGCCCGTCGCCCTGGACCAGCTCAGCGGCCTGGTGATGCGCTACGACGCCTCCCTGCAGACCTTGGCGCTGGAAATCCCGCTGGAACAGCTCAACCTGCCGGTTACCGAAGTGGGGGCCCCCACGCAGAGCACCCCGACGGCCAGCGCCTCGCCAGGTGCCCTGCTCAACTACGACGTGTATGCCAGCCACAACCAGGACGCCGGCAACCTGGCGCTCACCACCGAATGGCGGGTGTTCGGCATGGGCCGCGGCGTGCTGCGCAGCAGCCAGCTGCTGCGCACCTACCAGGATGGGCGCAGCGACTGGCGCGGCGAAAGCGTGCGCCTGGACAGTGCGTGGCAGCTGGATTTTCCCGACAACGCGCTGACCCTGACCGTCGGTGACTTCTTCAGCGGCTTCGTCGACTGGAGCCGCCCGGTGCGGATGGGCGGCATCCAGGTCGGCCGCAACTACGGCCTGCAGCCCTACCGCGTGCTCACCCCCACCCCCAGCTTCCTGGGCGAGGCCGTGGTGCCGTCCAACGTCGAGCTGTATGTCGACGGCCTGCGCCAATACAACGGCGAGGTACCGGTGGGGCCGTTCCAGCTCGCCGCGCAGCCGGGTATCAGCGGCACCGGCAATGCGCAGGTGGTGATCACCGACGCCTACGGCCGCATGCAGACCCTGGATTTCGCTTTCTATGGCACGCAGCAGCTGCTGGCCGAAGGCCTCTCGGACTGGTCGGCCGGCGTAGGCCGGATGCGCCGCGATTACGGCATCCGCTCGTTCGCCTACGACAGTGCCACGGTGGGCAGCGCCACCTGGCGGCGCGGGGTCAGCAACCGGTTCACCGCCGAACTGCACGCCGAAGGCGGGGGCGGCGTGGCCAGTGCCGGCGCCGGCGGCTGGTGGCAGCTGGGCCAGGCCGGCGTGGTCAACGCGTCCTACGCGCACAGCCGCCGCGACGGGCTGCAGGGCGGCCAGTGGGCGCTGGGGTACAGCTGGAACAACCGGGTATTCAACCTCAACGCCGCCACCCGCCGCACCCATGGCGACTTCCAGGACCTGGGCAGCCTGCAGGGGGCGCTGCCGCCGGACGTGACCGACCAGGTCACCGCCGGCGCCAGCCTGGGCCGGCTTGGCTCGCTCAGCGCCAGCTACCTGCGCCTGTCCTACCCCGATGGCGACGACCGCCGCTACGCCAGCGTGTTCTGGAACCGCACGTTCTCCGAACGCTGGTCGGCCTACGCCTCGTTCAACCAGAACCTGGACGACAACGCCGACCGCAGCGTGTACCTGTCCCTGTCGGCCAGCCTGGGCAACAACCGCCAGAGCAACCTGGCCGCCCAGCGCAATGGCGACCGCAACCTGTACACGGTGGATGTGTCCCAGCCGGTGCCCGGCGATGGCAGCCAGGGCGGTTACGGCTGGCGGGTGCAGGCCCGGCAGGGCGATGACGGCACCGGGGGACTGGTCGAGGCCGGCTGGTTGAACCGGGTGGGCCGGTACTCGCTGGGCGCGGCACGCCAGGGCGATGCCAACTTCGCCTATGCCAATGCCAGCGGCAGCGTGGTCTGGATGGGCGGGCACCTGTTCGCCGCACGCGAGGTGCCCGACGCGTTTGCCGTGGTCTCCACCAATGGCGTGGGCGGCGTACCGGTCCGACTGGAGAACCGCGTGATCGGCGTGACCGACGACAACGGCATGCTGCTGGTCACGCCCCTGCTGTCCTGGCAGCGCAACCGGATTTCGATCGACACCCTGGAACTGCCGGCGGACATGCGCGCCGACCGCGTGGACACGCTGGTGACACCGCAACAGAGCGCCGGGCTGGGGGTGAGTTTCGGGCTGCGCCGCACCCGCGCCATCACCCTTGTCCTGCACGACGCGCAGGATCAGCCCCTGAAGGCCGGCAGCCAGGTGCGCCTGCCCGACCAGCGCAGCGCCACGGTGGGCTACGACGGCGAGGTCTACCTGGAAGACCTGCCGGCACAGGCACTGCTGCAGGTGGACACCGATGATGGGCGCTGCGAAGTGCGCGTGCCGGTCAGCACGGCGCCGGGCAGTGCCGCGCTGCGGCTGGGGCCGCTGCGCTGCGTGGCCGGAGCCGGGCCATGAGCATGCGCCTGCTGCTGGGCGGGGTGCTGGTGCTGGCCGGTCTGCTGGGCGCCGGCGTGGCCCGGGCCGACACCACCTGCACCACCACCACCCCGGTCACGGCGGCCTTCGGCAACGTCGGCAACGCGGCCGCCGCGCCCAGTTTCACCACCACCACGTTCACCATCACCTGCAACACCACCGCCTTGAGCCTGCTGGCAACGGCATCGGTGCGCGCCTGCATCGGCATCGGCGTGGGCACCACCGGCGTGGCGATTTCACCACTGCGGCGGATGACCAACACCACCGCCGATCCGCTCAGCTTCCAGCTGTTCACCAGCGCCGCGTACAGCTCCATCTGGGGGCTGACCCCGGGCACTACCCCCGGCCCGCAGGTGGTGGACCTGAATTACTCGGTGCCGCTGCTCACCGGCGGCAGCGGCGCGGTCACCGTGACCATCTACGGCCGCATCCCGGCCAGCCAGACGCTGGCCGCGGGAAGTTACAGCACGTCATTCACTGGTGCCGACGTACGCCTGGAATATGCCTACAACGAGGTACTGCTGGGCACGGCCACCGCACCGGCCGCCTGTACCACGGCCAGCGGCGTCAGCGGGCACAAGACCGCCACCGGCGGCTTCCCCTTCACCGTCACCGCCACCGTGCTGCCGCAGTGCAGCGCCTATGTCACCACCGACATGGACTTCGGCAGCAGTGCCGGCACGATCACCGCCAACATCGACCGCACCTCCACCATCGGCCTGACCTGCCTCAACCGCACCGCTTACACGATCGCACTGGACAACGGTCTGTATGCCAACGGCACCGTGCGGCGAATGCGGCACACCACCAATCCAGCCTGGTTCATTCCCTATGGGCTGTACCGCGAAAGCACCCGCACCCAGCGCTGGGGCAGCACCGCCAACGTGGACCTTGTCTCGGGCACGGGGACCGGCAGCGCCCAGACCCTGACCGTGTACGGGCGTGCACCACCCACGGTCGGCGCGGTGGCCGCCGGCAGCTACAGCGACCAGATCAAGGTGACGATCACCTACTGAGTCGCACCCCTCAAGACCGCCAGCGCCGGGCCGATATCCCAACGACCCCTCGCTGCCGATCCGGATGAACCGACGCCGCCGCGCCCGCCTCGCCACCTGCGTGGCGCTGACCACCCTGCTGTCCGCCACCCAGGCGGTCAGTGCGCCCCTGCAGGTCCGCCTGCGGATCGCGGACGCATGCGCACTGGACGCAGATGCCGCGCGTGACCGCTGTGGCAGTACCCACCGGCGCAGCGACGACGAGATCCCGGCCCCGCCCCAGGTGCAGCAACTGACCCCGGCGGGCGAAGACGACGACGACGCGCGCCGGCCATGGCTCACCCTGACCTTCTGATCCGCGCCTGCCTGCTGCTGGCACTGCTGGCACCCACCGCCGCGCAGGCGCTGGAGGTCTCGCCGCTGCGGATCGCGCTGCGCCCGGAGCAGCGCGACAGCGAACTGTGGCTGCACAACGAGACGGCGCAGCCGTGGTCGGGGCAGGCCCGGCTGTATCGGTGGGAACAGAGCGTCGACGCCGAACGCTTGACCCCGGCACAGGACGTGGTGGTGAGCCCGACCCGCCTGGCGCTGGCACCGAACGCCCGGCAGCGGGTACGGGTGGTCCGGATCGGCGCCGCCCCCACCGCTGAACAGGGCTACCGGCTGGTGCTCCGGGCCGGCCCCGGCAGCCCGCCGCTGCAGGTGTCCCTGCCGGTGTTCGTGGCCGGGCCGCAGCCCCGCCCCGCGCCGGCCCTGTCGACAGACCTTCGCGACGCCGCCGGCCACGCCATGCTGGTGCTTTACAATGGCGGCACCGGCCACGCGCGGCTGGTGGACCTGACTTTCATCGGCCCAGACGGACGCGCCACGCTGCTGCTTCCGGATCTGGCCGGCTACGTCCTGGCCGGCAGCACCCGCCTCTGGGCCCTGCCCGGCCCTGCCGCAGGCTACGCCGGCGGCCGTTTCCGGGCCCGGATCGGCGACGCGGAGCCCGGCGACCTCCCGGCCGGGGCGCCGCCAATTGCGCCGCCGCCCTTGCCCGGGCTATAATCGACCGGATTTCTTCGCGCCCTGTGCGCAGGAAACCCGTCAACACCGGACGTCACCGGTGAATCCACACCTGCCGCCCATATCCGTGCCGGGGTGCTCCGCGAGGAGTTCGGACACGGAAGCGACAGGGAAGCCAAACCCCGGAACCACCCGCCTTGCGGCGGACCGCCCTCTATTACCCGTGGCGGCCGGTTCCCTATCAGGAGTATTGCAATGCCCCAGGTCACCATGCGTCAGATGCTGGAAGCCGGCGTCCATTTCGGCCACCAGACCCGTTACTGGAACCCCAAGATGGGCCAGTACATCTTCGGCGCCCGCGGCAAGATCCACATCATCAACCTGGAAAAGACCGTTCCGCTCTTCAATGACGCGATGAACTTCATTTCCAGCATCGCGCAGAAGCGCGGCACCATCCTGTTCCTGGGCACCAAGCGCAGCGCCCGCGAGTCGATCCGCGAAGAAGCCGAGCGTTGCGGCATGCCGTTCATGAACCAGCGTTGGCTGGGCGGCACCCTGACCAACTTCCGTACCGTGAAGCAGTCGGTTGCCCGCCTGAAGGAACTGGAAGCCGGTGAAACCGACGGCACCTTCGACAAGCTGGTCAAGCACGAAGTGCTGGGCCTGCGTCGTGAGCGCGACAAGCTGGAAGCCTCGCTGGGCGGCATCAAGGACATGAACCGCCTGCCGGACGCGATCTTCGTCATCGACATCGGCCACGAAGACATCGCCATCAAGGAAGCCAAGAAGCTCGGCATCCCGGTGATCGCTGTCGTCGACACCAACTACAACCCGGAACTGGTCGATTACGCGATCCCGGGCAACGACGACGCCATCCGTGCCGTGCAGCTGTACGCCCGCGCCGCTGCCGACGCCGTGCTGGAAGGCAAGGCTGCTGCTCCGCACGCTGCCACCGTCCGTGAAGAAGAGTTCGCCGAAGCCCCGGCTGCCGAAGAAGCCAAGCCGGCCCGCCGCGCTCCGGCCAAGAAGGCTGCTGCCGACAAGGGCGAAGCCCAGGCCTGATCCAGGCCCGCGGTGGGCGCC
>NZ_JASCOP010000068.1:0-21552 GCF_029959395.1 Stenotrophomonas sp. PS02300 | reverse complement strand
TAAGCCACCAAGGCCCCGGCCGCTGCGGCCTTATCCTGAAGGGCCGCGCGTGGCGCGGCCCGTCGGCATATACAGATGAAAGATACCGAGCGCCGCATCCTGCTGGGCAGGATTGTCGGCGCTTTTGGTGTGCGAGGCGAGATAAAGCTCGAGTCCTGGACCGAGCCGCGTACCGCCATCTTCAACTATCAGCCCTGGATCCTGCGCTCGCCCGCCGGCCAGGAGAGCACCCTCAAGGGCGCGCGCGGACGTCAGTCCGGCAAGCACCTGGTAGCGGTGTTTCCCGATATCACCGACCGCGATGTGGTCGAGTCGATGTACGGAACCGAAGTCTATGTAGCACGCAGCGCACTGCCGCCGCCGAAGGCCGACGAGTATTACTGGGTCGACCTGGAAGGCCTGCAGGTGCGTACCGTTGATGGTGTCGAACTGGGCCGGGTATCGCACCTGTTCTCGACCGGCTCCAACGACGTGGTGGTGGTGCAGGGCGACCGCGAGCGGATGATTCCGTTCGTGCAGCCGGACTTCGTGAAATCGGTGGATTTCGAGGCCAACCTGGTCATCGTTGATTGGGACCCGGAGTTCTGACCGGTGCGCATTGACGTCATCACGTTGTTCCCGGAATTCATGGCGCAGTCGGCCGCGCTGGGCGTGGTCGGCCGTGCGGCCGAACGCGGCCTGCTGGACCTGCATGGCTGGAATCCGCGTGACTACGCCGAGGGCAACTACCGCCGGGTGGACGACCGTCCGTTCGGCGGTGGCCCGGGCATGGTGATGCTGATCGAGCCGCTGCGCGCCTGCCTGGCGGCGGCCAAGGCGGCCGACCCCGCGCCGGCCCCGGTGATCTACCTGAGCCCGCAGGGCAAGCCGCTGACCCAGGCCAAGGTCCGGGAACTGGCGGCACTGCCGCGCATGATCCTGCTGTGCGGGCGCTATGAAGGCGTGGACGAGCGCTTCCTGGCGGCCGAGGTCACCGAGGAAATCTCGATTGGCGATTACGTCCTGTCCGGCGGCGAGCTGGGCGCGGCGGTGATCGTGGATGCCGTTACCCGGCTGCAGGAAGGCGCCTTGAACGACGCCGAATCTGCCGCCCAGGACAGTTTCGAAGGCCCGCAGGGGCTGCTGGACTGCCCGCATTTCAGCCAGCCGGCACAACATGAATGGGGCAATGTCCCGGACGTGCTGCGCTCGGGCAACCACGCGGCCATCGCCCGCTGGCGCCGCCAGCAGTCGCTGCTGCGGACCTGGCTGCGCCGCCCGGACCTGCTTGACGAGGCCAGCCTGTCCAAGGCCGACCGGATCCTGCTGGACCAGGCCAAGGCCGAACTGCCGTAAGCCTGGCCGGGGTGGTAACCGCCCCCAGATGTGGTTAGAATTGCGGATTCCCATCAGGCCTTTCACGCCTGACGGTGGAAACCCTACAAAAAACGTGCAGCACAGTCCGGTGACTGCATGAGCCTACGTTGTCGAAATGACACGCCCACCCGAACGAACACAATCGGTGCACCCATGAGCAAGCTGAACAAATCCATCCTCTCGGACTTCGAATCCGCCCAGATCACCCGCGAGCTGCCGAAGTTCAGCCAGGGCGACACCATTGTCGTGAACGTGAAGGTGAAGGAAGGCAACCGCGAGCGCGTCCAGGCGTACGAAGGCGTCGTGATCGGCACCAAGAACGCCGGCCTGAACTCCGCGTTCACCGTCCGCAAGATCTCGCACGGCTACGGCGTCGAGCGCGTTTTCCAGACCCACAGCGCCATCATCGACTCGGTCGAAGTGAAGCGTCGCGGTAAGGTCCGCTCCGGCAAGCTGTACTATCTGCGTGGCCTGGAAGGCAAGGCTGCCCGCATCAAGGAAGATCTGGCTGCCGCAGCGCAGGCCAAGGTCGCGCGCCTGGCTGCCAAGGCTGCCCAGTAATACCGGCGTGGGGTACCGACCAACGGTCGGTTCCTACCCCAACAGACGGCCACCTTCGGGTGGCCGTTTGCGTTTCCGGCATTACGATGCCGGTCGCGGGTCCGGATCGGCAACAGGCGAGGGCGGCGATGCGGGAATCTCCGCCGGCGCGGCCATTTCCTCGCGGTGGCTCGGCAACATGCGCGCCTTGCGCCAGCCGCCCCAGCGGTAATACGCCAGCGACATCAGCATCGCGCAGAACGAACTTACCGGGAAACTCCACCACACCGCATCGGCACCCAGGCGGTCCTGCAGGAGTTCGGCAAACGGCACGCGGATGCCCCACAGCGAAACGGCCAGGATCAGCAGCGGCGGAATCACCGCACCGGTGGAGCGCACTACGCCGGAGATGACGAAGTTCACGCCGAAGAACAGGAACGACCACACCGCGATGTGGTTGAGATGGCGCGCCACGTCCAGCGCTTCGCTGCCGGTGGGCAGGAACAGCGCCAGCGAGTAACGGTCCAGCAGGATCAGCGGCAGGATCAGCACGCCGGTCAGCAGGAAGTTGTACAGCACGCCGCTGCGCGCGGTACCGCGCACCCGCGACCAGTTGCCCGCGCCCACGTTCTGCGCCGCCATCGACGAACACGCCGCACCGATCGCCATCGCCGGCATCTGCACATACGTCCACAGCTGCAGCGACGCACCATAGGCCGCGGCGGTATCGGTGCCGTAGCTGTTGACCATGGTCATCATCATGATCATCGACAGCGAAATCAGCACCATCTGCAGGCCCATCGGCACGCCCTTGACCACCAGCGCACGCAGGATCTCGGTGTCGATCTTGAACAGCCGCATGTCCTTGCGGCCCAGCCACAGCACATGGCGCTTGTTGCGCATGTACCAGAGCAGGCCGATCAGCGACAGCGTCTGCGCGATCAGCGTGGCCCACGCCGCACCGGCAATGCCCAGCTTCGGGAACGGCCCGATGCCGAAGATCAGCAGCGGGTTGAAGCCGATATCCAGCACCACCGAGAGCAGCAGGAAGCGGAACGGCGTGCGTGAATCGCCGACGCCGCGCAGTGCCGAACTGAGGAAGGCGAAGGCATACAGCGTGGGCATGGCCAGGAAGATGATGCGCAGGTAGGCCTCGGCCAGCGGCAGTGACGCGGCCGGCGTGCCCATCGCCGCCAGCAGCGGGTGCGACAGCCACCAGCCAGCGATGGCGATCACCACCGACAGGCCGATGAAGAAGGTGGCACTGGTGCCCATCACCCGCCGCGCCTGCGGGATGTCCTTGGCGCCCATCGCCTGGCCGATCAGGATGGTGGCGGCCATGCCGATGCCGAACACCGAACCAATCAGGAAGAACATGATGTTGTTGGCGTTCGCGGTGGCAGTCAGCGCCGCCTCGCCCAGGAAACGGCCCACCCACACCGCATTCACCGAGCCGTTCAACGACTGGGCGATGTTGCCCGCCAGGATCGGCAGGGCGAACAGGAACAGATTGCGCCCGATCGGGCCGGTAGTCAGGTCAAGCGGCGCTTTGGCCATGTGCTCTGGAGATCAAGCCCGGAGAGCGGCACACTAGCACCAACCCCGTAACCGGGATATCGCGATGCGTACACCTGACCGGTTCATCCCCGCACTCGCGGCACTCTTGATTGCCGCGCTGCTGCCCGCATGTTCGTCTACAGACGACCGCCTGCGCGATGCGCAGGTACGGCCGATGGACCGACCGGAATGCCAGGTCGGCAGCCAGCGCCGCGATCTGGATGCGGGGGTACCCGTGCTGATCGGTGGCACCGGGTGCCGTGGCAACCCCTCGGCGCCGCAACCGCTGAACCGACGACCGGCAGAGCCGGGGAGCTGAACCACCCGCATGACCGAAGCAACTACGCTGGTGCCCGCCGCCGTGCGGCTGGATGTGTGGCTGTGGGCCGCACGCTTCTTCAAGACCCGCAGCCTGGCCAAGCAGGCGGTGGAAACAGGCAAGGTGGACGTGGCCGGGCAGCGCCCGAAATCCTCGCGCGCGGTGCGCGTGGGCGAGCAGCTGCAGATCAGCCGCGGCGACGAAGTCTATGACGTGCAGGTGCGCGGCTTGAGCGACCTGCGTGGCCCGGCGCCGGTGGCGCAGCAGCTGTACGAAGAGAGCGAGGCCTCCCGCGCGCGGCGGGCCGAACTGCGTGCGCAGCGCGCGGCGGCGAAGAATGGCTACCAGCCGCCGGAGCACCGCCCCGACAAACGCGCGCGGCGGTTGATCCGCGCGCTGGGCGATATCGACGCCATTTGAATCAGGAAAGGCGCCCCGAAGGGCGCCTTTCGCATCACCGGTGCAGGTCGTACCGGTCCAGCTCCATCACCCGTGCCCAAGCGGCGACGAAGTCCTGCACGAACTTCTTCTCGCCGTCGGCGCTGGCATACACCTCGGCCACTGCACGCAGCACCGAGTTGGAGCCGAACACCAGGTCAGCCCGGCTGCCGGTCCAGCGCTTGCCGCCGCCGTTGCGGCTGCTGCCTTCGTAGCCATCGCCGCTGGCCTTCCACTGCGTGCCCATGTCCAGCAGGTTGACGAAGAAGTCGTTGCTCAGCGTGCCCGGGCGTTCGGTCAGCACGCCTTGGGTGTTGCCGTCCACGTTCGCACCCAGCACGCGCAGGCCGCCCACCAGTGCGGTCAGCTCCGGCCCGGTCAGGGTCAGCAGCTGCGCCTTGTCGATCAGCAGCGCCTCGGCCGGCACGCTGTAGCGGCCCTTCACGTAGTTGCGGAAACCATCGGCATACGGCTCCAGCACCGCGAAGGATTCCACGTCGGTCTGTTCCTGGCTCGCATCGGTACGGCCGGCATTGAACGGCACGCTGACGTCATGGCCGCCGGCCTTGGCCGCCTGCTCCACGCCGACATTGCCGGCCAGCACGATCAGGTCGGCCAGTGACACCTGCGCGCCGCCATCGCCCTTGAAGCCGGCCTGGATCTTCTCCAGCGCCGCCAGCACCTTGGCCAGCTGCCTAGGCTGGTTCACCGCCCAGTCCTTCTGCGGGGCCAGGCGGATGCGTGCGCCGTTGGCGCCGCCGCGCTTGTCCGAACCACGGAAGGTGGATGCCGAGGCCCATGCAGTGGAGACCAGCTCCGCCACGCTCAACCCGGCCGCCGCGATCTGCTGCTTCAGTGCGGCCACGTCACCCGCGCTGATCTGCGCCTTCGGTGCTTCCGGCACCGGGTCCTGCCAGATGAAGGTTTCGGCCGGCACTTCCGGGCCCAGGTAGCGGGCACGCGGGCCCATGTCGCGATGGGTCAGCTTGAACCATGCCCGTGCGAAGGCATCGGCAAACGCCTGCGGGTCTTCGAGGAAGCGGCGCGAGATCTTCTCGTAGGCCGGATCCAGCCGCAGCGACAGATCGGTGGTGAGCATGGTCGGGCGGTGCTTCTTCGACGGGTCGTGCGCGTCGGGAATCACTGCCTCGGCATTCTTGGCCACCCACTGGTGGGCGCCGGCCGGGCTCTTGGTCAGTTCCCATTCGTTGCCGAACAGGATCTGGAAGAAGTCGTGGCTCCACTGCGCCGGGGTGCGCGTCCAGGTCACTTCCAGGCCGCTGGTGATGGTGTCGCCACCCTTGCCGCTGCGGAACTTGTTGGCCCACCCCAAGCCCTGGTGTTCGAGGCCGGCCGCTTCGGGTTCCACGTCCACGTTGTCGGCCGGGCCGGCGCCGTGGGTCTTGCCGAAGCTGTGGCCGCCGGCGATCAGTGCCACGGTTTCCTCGTCATCCATGGCCATGCGGCCGAAGGTGTCGCGGATGTCGATGGCGGCCTTGATCGGGTCCGGGTTGCCATCCGGGCCTTCGGGGTTCACGTAGATCAGGCCCATCTGCACGGCGGCCAGCGGGTTTTCCAAGTTGCGCGAGTGGATGTCACCGTCGGCATCGTCATCGGACACCAGCACGCCATGGTCTTCGACCACGCCTTCGGAGCCGTGCGCGTAGCGCACATCGCCACCCAGCCAGGTGGTTTCGCGGCCCCAGTACACGTCCTGGTCCGGTTCCCAGGTATCGGGGCGGCCGCCGGCAAAGCCGAGCGTCTTGAAGCCCATCGATTCCAGCGCGACGTTGCCGGTGAGGATCAGCAGGTCGGCCCAGGAAATGGCCTGGCCGTACTTCTGCTTGATCGGCCACAGCAGGCGGCGCGCCTTGTCCAGGCTGACGTTGTCCGGCCAGCTGTTGAGCGGGGCGAAGCGCTGCTGGCCGCGGCCGCCGCCACCGCGGCCGTCACCGATGCGGTAGGTGCCGGCGCTGTGCCAGGCCATGCGGATGAACAGGCCGCCGTAGTGGCCGAAGTCGGCCGGCCACCACTCCTGCGAATCGGTCATCAGCGCGGTGAGGTCGGCCTTGAGGGCGGCGTAGTCGAGCTTGGAAAACGCCTGGGCGTAATCGAAGTCAGCGGCCAGCGGGTGCGAGCGCGAGGAGTGCTGGTTGAGCAGGTCCACGCGGAGCTGGTTGGGCCACCAGTCGCGGTTGGTCGTGGCATCGCCGACAAGGGCGTGGTTGAACGGGCACTTCGCTTCGCTTTTCATGGGTAGTTACCTGTGGACTGGCGAATGTGGAATGGGCCCCGCGGAAGGACGCGAGGGCAGCCCAACTACCCTATGCGCCGTTCGGCGGTTGGTAAATTCAATTGAACTAACCAAAGTGATAGGCACGGACTATTGAAAGGTCGCCGGCCATGCAAGGCCGACGACCGACAGGCTGATCAGCGCTTGCTGAGAATGCCCATGACATCGCTGAGGCCGAACTGGCCGTCGCCATCCTGGTCGAACGCGTTGAGCAGGCCGCCAATGCCGCCGGCAGCTGCCGGTGGCGCTTCGGCGCCGAGCGCCTGGCCGAGCTCGTTGGCATTGCCCTGCTGGGCGAACCGCTGGGCCAGGAACGACATGACAATGGGCGCCAGGATTGCCAGCAGCTGGCCGGCGCGGCCACTGTCGAGGCCGGTCTTGTTGCCCAGCACCTGGGCCGCCTGATTGGTCTGGCCGCCAAAGACGTGGCCGAGGATGCCAGCGCCGTTGGTGGCGGCACCTCCGCCGCCGCCCCCGAGCACGGCCCCCAGGATTCCACCGAGGTCGAAACCGCCGCCGCCGCTCCCGCTGCCGAGATGATCTTTCTGGAGCGCATTGAGCAGCGACTGCGCGCCCTGCGGCTGGCTGGCGTTGCTGCCGAGCGCGCCCATCAACAGGGGCAGGGCGGCGCTGACCGCCTGGGTGGCCTGGTTCTGGTCCAGGCCGAGCTGCTGGGAGACCTGTTGGACGCCAGTGCCCTGCAACTGCGAGAAAAGGGATGCGGTGAGCGAGTTCGTATTCACGATCGACTCCTTCGACCCGGGATGGGACCGGCGGAGCATAACGCCGCGTGCACGAAGGGAATGCGAAGGCTTCACGCGGCCGGGCAACCAACCGCCCGACCAACGGTGGGCGCTATCGCACTGGACGGGCGCGGTAGGTCACGACCGTTGGTCGTGACCGCGCTGGCCTATACCAGCGCCTTCAGCCGGTACAGCGCCTCCAGCGCCTGCTTCGGGGTCAGCTCATCCGGGTCGATCGCCGCCAGCGCCTCCTGTGCCTTGCTGGAAGGCGCGGTGAACAGCCCGAACTGCTGCGGTGCATCCAGCGCCTGCGGGGCCATGGTGGCGGCCACGGTCTCGCCGCCGCGCTGCTCCAGCTCGGCCAGCCGGCGCCGGGCCTGGGCCACGGTGGCACGGGGCAGGCCAGCCAGTGCGGCCACCTGCAGGCCGAAGCTGCGGTTGGCCGGGCCATCCTTCACCGCGTGCATGAACACCAGCGCCTCGCCGTGCTCCACCGCGTCCAGGTGCACGTTGGCAATGCCGCTGATGCCGCCTTGGTGCTGCTCGTCGGCCAGCGCGGTGAGCTCGAAGTAGTGGGTGGCAAACAGCGTGTAGCAACGGTTCTCGTAAGCGAGGTGGCGGGCCACCGCATCTGCCAGTGCCAGGCCGTCGTACGTGGAGGTGCCGCGGCCGATCTCGTCCATCAACACCAGCGACTGCGCGGTGGCGTGGTGCAGGATGTAGCTGGTTTCGCTCATCTCGACCATGAAGGTCGACTGCCCGCGTGCCAGGTCATCGCCGGCGCCGATGCGGGTCAGGATGCGGTCGATCGGGCCGATCACCGCGCGGCTGGCCGGCACGAAGCTGCCGATGTGGGCCAGCAGCACGATCAGCGCGTTCTGGCGCATGTAGGTGGATTTACCGCCCATGTTCGGGCCGGTGATGACCAGCATGCGGCGGTCGGCGTGCAGGTCCAGGTCGTTGGGTTCGAACGGCTGCTCGCGCACCGCTTCCACCACCGGGTGGCGGCCGCGCTCGATGCGCAGGCACGGGGCGGTGTCCAGTTCCGGGCGCGCCCAGTCCAGCGCCTGCGCGCGTTCGGCGAAGCCGGCCAGCACGTCCAGTTCGCTGAGCGCGGCGGCACACTGCTTGAGCGGTTCCAGTTCGCCGGCCAGCGTATCGAGCAGCTGTTCGTACAGCAGTTTTTCGCGCGACAGCGAACGTTCGCGCGCCGACAGCACCTTGTCTTCGAACGACTTCAGTTCTTCGGTGATGTAGCGCTCGGCATTGGTCAGGGTCTGGCGGCGGGTGTAATGCACCGGCGCCTTTTCGCTCTGGCCCTTGCTGATTTCGATGTAGTAGCCATGCACGCGGTTGTAGCCGACCTTCAGCGTGGCGATGCCGCTGCTGGCGCGTTCGCGCTGCTCCAGGTCGATCAGGAACTGGTCGGCATGGGTGGACAGGCGGCGCAGCTCGTCCAGCTCGGCGTCATGGCCTTCCGCGATCACACCACCGTCGCTCAGCTTCATGGGCGGGGCAGGGGCGATGGCCGAGGCCAGCAGGTGCGCGCATTCGTCATGCGAGCCCAAGGCCTCGCGCAGGGCGACCAGGCGCGGCGAATCCAGCGGCGCCAGCACCGCACGCACCTCCGGCAGCAGGCCCAGGCCATCGCGCAGCGTGGAGAAATCGCGCGGGCGCGCCGAACGCAGCGCCACGCGGGTGAGGATGCGTTCGAGGTCGCCCAGCGCACGGAAGGCCTCGCGCACGTCACTGTCGGCGCCACGATCAATCAACGTGGCCACCGCATCGTGGCGCTGCACCAGCACCTCGCGCAGGCGCAGCGGACGGTGCAGCCAGCGGCGCAGCAGGCGCCCACCCATGGGAGTGACGGTGGTATCGAGCACGCCCAGCAGCGTGTTGCGGGTATCGCCGTCCACGCGCGTGTCCAGCTCGAGATGGCGGCGGGTGGCCGCGTTCATCGCGATCGCCTCGCTCGCCGTTTCGGTGGAAATGGAGGTCAGGTGCGGCAGGCGCTGCTTCTGGGTTTCTTCGACATAGCCGAGCAGTGCGCCGGCCGCGGCGGTGGCGCGCGGCTTGTCGTCGATGCCGAAGCCGGTCAGGTCATGCAGCTTGAAGAAGGCCAGCAGCTGGCGGCGGCCGCTGTCGGCATCGAACAGCCACGGCGCACGGCGGCGGATGCCGCTGCGGTGCTTGAGGAATTCGGGCCAGTTCTCTTCATCCGGCACCAGCAGCTCGGCCGGCTCCAGGCGGGCCAGCTCGGCTTCCAGCGCGTCGTCGGAATCGACCTCGTTGACCAGGAAGCGGCCGCCGGCCAGGTCGGCCCAGGCCAGCCCATAGCCGTTCTTGCCGCGCGAGAGCGCCATCAGCAGGGTATCGCGGCGCTCATCCAGCAGCGCCTCGTCGGTGACGGTGCCGGGGGTGACGATGCGCACCACCTTGCGCTCGACCAGGCCCTTGGCCAGCGCCGGGTCGCCGATCTGCTCGCAGATGGCCACCGACTCGCCCAGCGCCACCAGCCGTGCCAGGTAGCCCTCGTAGGCATGCACCGGTACCCCGGCCATCGGGATCGGCGCGCCACCGGAGCTGCCGCGCTGGGTCAGGGTGATATCCAGCAGCCGCGCCGCCTTGCGGGCGTCGTCGTAGAACAGCTCGTAGAAGTCGCCCATGCGGAAGAACAGCAGCAGGTCCGGGTAGCCGGACTTGGCGGCAAAGAACTGCTTCATCAGCGGGGTGTGTTCGGCGGGCTTCTGGGTCACGCGGGGTCCATCGGGGCAGGCGGGCCGGAAAGGCCGGGTGGACCATTGTAGTGGAGGTCGCCCTGATGGGAGCGCGCGCCAGAAGCGACGATAAGCAGGGTGTGGCGCGCAAAACCCGACGCGCAGACGAAAAAAAACCCGGGGCCCGTCACTCACGTAATGCGTGTGAGGAGGGGAGCTGATCCGGGTGTGTGCATGCAGTGTAACCGAGTCACCTCTGCAACACGGTGATGCGGGGATGGGCGGAGAAGATATCCATGACGATCTGGAAGTAAATCTGGCCTTTTCCAGCGTCCAGCGCCTGCAATTGGGCGACGATGACAGGGCTGTTGAACCTGTCGTTTCCGTCCAGCTTGGCCTTCAGCCATACGCAGGTAGTTTCCTCGCCCAGCGCGCTGCGGGCGTGCTCGATGTCCTGCCAGATCAACGTCGCGTTCTCGTGCCCGGCCAACACGCCATAACCGCCGTACAACATGTCATCCAGCGCATCCAGGCTATGCCCGAGCTGCCAATCCTCGTCGGCCATGAAGACCCGGTTGATCTCGGCGTAGAAACTGGGGATGTCACTTACTGCGCTGCCTTGCAGCACCAGTACCAGTGGATCGGTGGTGGTCATTCAGTCCTGACCCTCTATGCCTGGTCCGCACGAACTCTAGCAGTGGACCCCATCCGTCGAATCGCGGCGGCGTGGGCATGTATATGGGAATTGCCAACGGTTATTTAAATGCGGCGATGCGACATGAAAGAGTGGGCTTCTATTCACGAACCACTCTGGAGGCCGTTCTCCCATGTCCATCGCACGCTGCACGACGCCGTTCAAGGTAATCGGCACCACCGCACTGTCCGCCATGCTCCTGCTGGCCCCGCTGGTCTCCTCGGCCGAGGACCAGGCCTCGCCGCTGCGCACCTACCTGGCCGCCAAGCGCGAGGCCATCCAGGCCCAGTCGGCCAAGCCCGGCACGCCCACCGCGATCCATGCCAAGGTCACTGCCGAAAGCCGGTCCGGCGTACGCCGCCTGCGCATCGGTCCGACCGGCGAATTCCAGTACATCAGCGACAGCGGCCGCAACTACGCCGGCTACAACCTGGGCGCCGGCTCCTGGGATTCGCTGGTGGGGACGCTGGCCAGCTCGGTGGCCGACGAATACATCGTGCAGGCGGCGGTGCAGGGCGTGCCGCTGGATGGCCTGGACGTGGTGTTCACCAGCATCCCGGAGAGGAAGAGCGAGACCCTTGCCTACCCCAACAACCTTTCCTATGTGGCCTACATCGATTCGCCGGCCACCGACGCGCAGCTGCAGGCGCTCAAGCGTGCGGTGCATGAGAATTCCTCGGCCATCGACCTGGTCACCCGTCCGCAGCAGGTCAGCCATGCCGATGTGGAATACATCCACAGCGCGGCCGAGCGCGACCCCAAGCTGCCGCCGGGCCTGCGTGACTTCATCACCGAGGAGAAGCGCCCGGCGGTGCTCGCCAGGCAGGTGAAGCCGGGCGCCAAGGCCAAGCCGGCCGAGCCGGAAACCCTGGTCGCGCGCGCCCACGTCGAGCCGCGTACCGGCCTGCGTCGGGTGTTCCTGGGCAAGGACGGTTATCACCAGCAGCTGCATGACAGCGCGCCCGGTCTGCTCGGCTATGGCCTGGCCCCGACGGTGGAAGAGCACCTGCTCGGCGTGACCGGTACCTGCCTGACCCACATCTTCGAAGTGCAGGCCGCCTCGCGCAACGTGCTGCTGGATTCGCTGGAGCTGACCGTCGATGGCAATGTCAGCCCGCGTTTCGGCAGCAACGTGCGCTCGCCGGCGCGGTACAGCGACATCCGGTACAAGGTGCGGATTGAATCGCCGGCCTCGGAACAGGAGATCGATGCGCTGCGCCAGTCGGTCGAGGCGACCTGCCCGCTGTACAACCTGGTGAAGGACGAGCAGAAGCTGGAAGGCAGCATCGTGCGAGGCGCATATGCGGAAGCCACGCGCTAAGCGCAGTCATCTGGCGCTGGCCCTGTGCACGCTGCTTGCGCCGGCCGGTGAGGCAGCGGAGGCCGCGGAGCCTGTGGAGACTGCAGAGGAGGCCGCTGCGTCGGCGTCGCAGTCACAGGGTTCCAACGCCCGCACGCTGGACAAGGTCTCGGTCCTCGGCTCGCAGATCGCCGGCGGCGGCGCGCAGGCGGCACTGCCGGTGGTGGCGGTGGATCGCGAGCAGATCGATGCCACCCTGGCCACCAACGGCAACGAGCTGTTCCGCAGCCTGCCGCAGTTTGGTGATGTGGCCATTACGGAAAAGGGCACCACCAACGCCGGCCGGAACTCCAACGTCGCACGCGGCGACGTGGGCTCCATCAACCTGCGCAACCTGGGCTCGAAGTACACGCTGCTGCTGGTCAATGGCCGCCGCACCGTGCAGCACCCGATCAGCAACAGCGGCGATGACACCACCTACAACGCCAACGCCATTCCGGTCTTCGGCCTGGAGCGGGTGAACCTGCTGCTGGACGGCGCGGCCTCCATCTACGGCTCCGATGCGGTGGCCGGCGTGGTCGACCTGGTGATGCCGAGCAACCTGGCAGATGGCGGCGGCGTTCGCCTGAACTACGGTAAGGTGGCCGATGGCCACCGCGAAGAGGTGTCGCTGGACGGGTACTTCGGCAGCGACTTCAGCGAGGGGCGCGGCAATCTCTCAGTGCTGTATGGCTTCTCCAGGCGGACCTCGCAGCTCAATTCCGATGCCTGGTTCACTGCCACCGACGGCCGCCGCCCACTGGGTGATGGCACCAGTGTGCCGGACCCGAACGGAACCACCGGCTTCAGCACCCGAACCCCGTGGGGGCATTTCGATACCTATACCGGAAGCCGCCGCACGGGCAGCTGGTACGTCAATCCCACCACGGGTGCGTTGACCTCGGGCACGGTGCCCACGCGCTATCACTACGATTCGGCGGCCGAGCCGGGCATCACCACGTCACCGGCCATCCGCAAGGGCAACGTGTTTGCCACGGGACGCTTCGACGTCAACGACAGCGTGCAGCTGTTCGGTGAGCTGGGCTATTACCGTGCCACTTCCGAATCGTGGGTGAGCAGCGAGTCGGGCTTTGGCGGTGATGGCTTCCTGCTGCATATCCGCCCGGACGCGTACTGGGTTCCGCAAGCGCTGCGCGGTGCCGATGCGATCCGGCTGCTCAACTACCAGTTCGCCGATTCGGGCATCCGCCGGGTGAAGGTGGACAACGACCAGTCGCGGGTGCTGCTGGGCGTGCGTGGCTGGACCGAGGGCGGCTGGAACTGGGAAACCGCGCTGCTGTACTCACGCGCGCGCAGCACCGATACCCAGCAGGGCGGGCTGACCGATGCCTTCATCGAAGCGGTGAACCGCACCGACGCCAGTGCCTACAACCCGTTCAGCGGCGGCGACCCCGCCAGCATCCGGGTAGGGGATGCCACGCCCTACGACACCTCGTCATTCATCGGCGAGGCCACCCGCGAAGGCACCACGGAACTGGCGCTGTGGGACTTCAAGGTGAACCGCTCCGACCTGCTGACCTGGTACGCCGGCGACATCGGCATGGCGGCGGGCGTGGAGTACCGCTATGAAAGCCGCCGGGATGACCGCGACGAGAACATCGATGGCAGCAACCCCTACACCGACTGGTACACCGGCACGGTCGCGGCCAGCAACTTCTTCACCCACAGCCCGCGGCCGGATGTGCGCGGCAGCCGCAACGTCAAATCGGCGCTGATCGAATTCGCCGTGCCGCTGGTGTCTCCGGCGCAGGGCATTCCGCTGGTGCAGTCGCTGGACCTGCAGATTGCCGGCCGCTGGGAGGATTACAGCGACGCCGGCAAGGTGGGCAAGCCGAAACTGGCGGCGGCCTGGAAGGTGAATGACAGCGTGCTGTTGCGCGGCTCGGTAAGCGGCGGCTTCCGTGCACCGGGGTTGGAGCTGGTGAATTCGCCGCCGACCTATGGCTTTGGCTTCAACAACGATGCGGTCCGCTGCCATGCGCTGGTCACCAAGGGCGCGCAGCCCGATTACACCGCCTGCTTGAATGCCTTCAGCAGCGGTTCGTCGGTAAAACCGTCGGTGAGCTCGGTGACGTCATACGGCGACGACGTCAAACCGGAAACCACCCGTCAATCCTCGTGGGGTGTGGTGTTCGAGCCGCAGTTCCTGCCCGAAGGGCTGGGGGCGATCAGCCTGAGCGCGGATGCCTGGCGGGTAAAGGTGGAGAACCCCATCAGCACCATGGGCGAGGAA
Organism: Stenotrophomonas sp. PS02300; assembly: GCF_029959395.1. NCBI lineage: Bacteria > Pseudomonadati > Pseudomonadota > Gammaproteobacteria > Lysobacterales > Lysobacteraceae > Stenotrophomonas > Stenotrophomonas sp. PS02300. The sequence goes on along the minus strand of NZ_JASCOP010000068.1, from coordinate 7,302 downwards.
CTGCTGTATGACGCCTACCTGCGCGTGGTGGAAGGCAGCAGCAACCCGAACGTGGTGCGGGCGGAGGTGACGGCGGAGGATATCGCGCAGTTCGAAGGCTCCGGCCTGGCACCGGCGGGCGTGGTGACGCACATCTACAACCGCTACCAGAATCGCCGGCCGCTCACCGCGTCGGGCGTGGACTACAACCTCGGCTGGCGCCTGCCGGAAACGTCGTGGGGCACCTTCTCGCTGCTGATCAGTGCCAGCCAGCTCAAGGAGTACACCCAGCAGAAACCGGCCGAGATACAGCAGGTGGCCGCGGCCATCGCCAGCGGGCAGCTGAACATCCTCGTGCCCGATTTGGGGGCGGCCAACGAGGTGGGCATCAACGGCGCCAAGCCGGAATGGCGGGCCAGTGCCACGTTGATCTGGAACCTGCAGGACTGGACGGTGCGCCTGCGCGACGACTACATCGACAGCGTGACGGCCGGCGCTTACTCGGACCGTACTCCGTTCGTGGTCGGGTCCACGCAACGCTGGGCGCTGTCGGTGAAGAAAGAGTTCACCCGCGGGCGGCTGAGTGGAACCGCGGTGGAAGTGGGCGCGCGGAACCTATTCGACAAGGAGCCACCGCTGAGCGCCACCGGCAGCTACCTGAGCGCGCTGCACGAATCCTACGGGCGTTACCTCCACCTCGGCATCTCCAAGAACTGGTGAACACCATGAAGACGCACGCATTCGTTTCCCTGTTCGTGGTCACCCTGCTCGCGGCCGCGTGCAGTCCACAGGACAAGGCCACAGGAGTGCCGACCGCATCCGCGGCCGCAGCCGCCGCGCTGGATTTCCAGGACGAACACACGCAGTGGGTACGTCAACGCAGCGCGGACCTGAGCAAGCCGGACGGCTGGACCAGCCTGATCGGGCTGCACTGGATCGAAGCAGGCAAGCGCAGCGTGGGAGGGGGCGCGGACAATGCGATCCGCCTGTCCATCGCGCCGGATCGATTGGGCGAGGTGGAGCAGCGCGCCGATGGCCTGTACTTCCAGGTCGCCGCCGGGGTGCCGGTGACCGTTGACGGCAAGCCGGTACAGGGCGAGGTGCGCCTGGATCCAGAAGGGGCGGGCGGTGGTACCAAGCTGGCCTATGACGAGGGCAGGGGCCAGATCACCGCGATCAAGCGCGGTCAGCGCCTTGCCCTGCGCGTGCGCCACGCCGATGCACCGGCACGGCGGGACTTCGCGGGCCTGGATTTCTTCCCAGCCGATGAAGCCTGGCGCGTGCAGGCACGGTTCGTGCCGCACCCGGCCGGCAGGTCGCTTCCCATCGTCAACGTGCTCGGCGAGGTCGCCGACAACCCCAACCCGGGCTATGTGGTGTTCGAGAAAGAAGGGCATGAGTGGCGGCTGGAAGCGCTGGGCGACCCGGCCAAAGGCCTGAACCTGATGTTCCAGGACCAGACCACGGGCCGGCTCACCTACGGGGTGGGGCGCTACCTGCGCACCGACCCGGTCGCGCCGGACGGCACGGTGGTGGTGGACTTCAACCGTGCGCACAACCCGCCCTGCGCGTACACGGAATTCGCCACCTGCCCGCTGCCGCCGCCGGAGAACCGCCTGGCCCTGCAGGATGGCAGCGGCGAACGCACGCGGCTGGCGGTGCTGGCAGGGGAGAAGAAGTATGCGGGGGGCAACCACTAACATTCCCGACGACGCGCCAATGGCTGCCGGCTGAACAGCGCGTGCGGCGTTGACGCGACATCCACGGCTTTTCACAGGGGGTTCCCAACGCCGCGCAGACACTGGAACTACGTCATGAAGCGAGGAGCCAACCATGAATCTCTCTACCCGAAACGTGCTGTGTGCAGCCGCCCTGATGGCATCGGTGTTCAGCGCCAGCGCCCAGACCTACGGGCCGAAGGACGAAGGGCGCCGCTTCAACGATGGCACCAAGGTGGTCTGCAAGAACGTTGAAGTGCAGCGCAACAGCAAGGATCCCAATCGCATTGCCGGTACTGCCACCGGTGCGGTGGTGGGTGGCCTGCTGGGCAACCAGGTGGGCGGCGGCAGTGGCAAGAAGATCGCTACCGTGGCGGGCGCCGTAGCGGGCGGGGCGGCCGGGCGCCAGATCCAGGGCAACTCGCAGAGCAAGAACGGCGACCGCGTGGTGGAGCGCCAGTGCTATCGCCGCTGAGGCGAACGCGCGACAAGCGCGCTGAGTAAAACGAAAGGGCTGGCCATGCGCCGGCCCTTTTTTCTTTAACGCGTCGGCGGATACCCGGCAATCGTGCGCGCCCCGGTGATGATCATGCGCAGCATCTGCGCGGTCTGTTCGATCATCTCCGGGTCGCGCTCGGGCGGCTGGTCCAGCGCGGTACCGCCCATGGCGAACACCAGCCGGGTGATCGCCTTGGCCACCAGGTGCGGCTCATGCAGCAGCGCGCCGTTGTCGGCGTGCGCCAGCCGGATCAGGTCGACGCAGAGCTCTTCTTCGAAGTAATTCAGTTCGCGCTCGACGGCTTGCTTGAACGCATCCGAGCCGGCGCTGCCTTCGCGCAGCAGCACGTGTAGCAGACGGTCGTCGGCGCGCAGCTGTTCGAAAAACGTTTCCACGGACAGGCGAATGACACTGCGGTCCGACGATGCCGCGCGCTGCCGTGACTCACCGATGATGGTGCGCAGCGAGCGGCCGGCCAGGTCGATCAGGGCCACGGTCAGCTCGTCCATGTCGCGGAACTGGCGGTAGAACGAGTTCGGGGCGATGCCGGCTTCGCGGGCGACCTCGCGCAGACTCAGGGTCGACACGCTGCGGTGCGGGCCGATCAGGGTCAGGGCGGCAGCCAGCAGGTCCTCGCGTGAAATCGAGGCTTTGCGGGCCGGCAGGGCGTCGTCGTGGACGGTCAGGTGCGAATCGGGCGGGGTCATCCAGAGGCCAGACGGTCAAGTCCCCGAATCATAGCCGGTCTGGGCAATATACAGCTGTATACACACCTGTATGCTCGGTCGTATAGTGGCGTCATGAGCGCACTCCCTCGTCCCGCCGCCCGCCGTTCGTCCCTCTCGCCCCGCCAATGGGTGTCCGAGGAGCTTTTCGACTTCTGGGCCGGCCGGGTGCATCCGCTGTGGACCCTGCGCCGCGCGCGGGCACGGCTGGTGTCGCGCACTGCGGCCAGCGCAGACGCGGTCACCCTGGTCCTGCGCCCGAACCGGCATTTCCGTGGCGTGGCCCCGGGCCAGCACGTGAACCTGGGCGTGGAAGTGGACGGCCGCCGCCTGTCGCGCAGCTACAGCCCGACCCTGCTGGATGACGGCTGCCTGGCGATCACCGTCAAGGCGGTCGCGGGTGGCAAGGTCAGCCAGCACCTGGCGCAGCACGCCCAGGTGGGCGAGGTGTTCGAGCTGGGCCAGGCGTTCGGAGAGATGACCCTGGCGGCAACGCCTGCGGCGCGGGTGCTGCTGCTGGCCGCTGGCAGCGGCATCACCCCGATGCGCGCGCTGGTGCGCCAGATGGAGACCGCCGGCATGCCGGTACAGGTGGACCTGGTGTACTGGGCGCAGCAGCGCGAAGCGGTGTGCTTTGCCGACGAGCTGGCCGATATCGCCGCCCGCCATCCCGGTTTCCGCGTGCACCTGGCGCTGACCCGCGATCCGGCCGCGCCGGCCGCGCGCGTGGGCGACTACGATTTCAGCGGGTTGGGCGACCTGTCCTGCGCGCAGGTGATGGCCTGCGGCCCGGGCGGTTTCGTCGAGGCCGCGAACGCACGCCTGCAGGGACGCGTGGCCACGCTGCAGTCCGAAGCCTTCACCCCGCCGGTGCTGCCCGATGCGGAGACCGGAACGGTACGCGTCGAGCTGCGCCGCAGCGGCCGCACCCTGGAACTTCCGCGCGGTACTTCGCTGCTGCAGGCGCTGGAAGCCGAAGGGCTGCGCCCGGCCAGCGGCTGCCGCATGGGCATCTGCAATACCTGCGTGTGCGGCAAGGCCAGTGGCGTGACCCGCCACACCCTGACCGGCGAATACGCGGCCGAACCGGCTACGCAAGTGAAGCTGTGCGTGAACAGCGCCAGCACCGACCTGATCCTGGAGCTCTGAGCATGCCTGCCGTGCAGAACCGCGTGTTGTCCGCCGCCGAACTGGAAGCGTTCGGCAATGAACTCGATGCCGTGCGTGCGCGCCACCTGGAAACGCTGGGCACGGCCGATGCGCGCTATATCCGCCGCGTGGTTGCCGGCGTGCGCTGGACCGGCGTGGCCGGCCGCGCGCTGCTGTTCCTGGGCGCATTCGTGCACAGCGTGCTGATTCCGGCCTGGATTGCTGGCGTTGCGCTGCTGGCGGTGTCCAAGATCCTGGAAAACATGGAGCTGGCGCACAACGTCATCCACGGCCAGTACGACTGGATGGGTGACCCGCAGCTGCAGGGCAGCACCTACGAATGGGACATCGTCGGCACCGCCGACAACTGGCGCAAGACCCACAACTTCCGCCACCACACCTATACCAACGTGCGCGGGCTGGATGACGACATCGGCTATGGCCTGCTGCGGATCTTCCCCGAACAGCGCTGGCGCCCGTTCTACCTGACCCAGCCGGTGGTGGCGGTGGTGTTCGCGCTGCTGTTCGAATGGGGCATCGCCATCCAGGACCTGCGCGTGGGCCGCTGGTTCGCCGGCAAGATCACCTTCCGCCAGCTGCTGTCGCAGGCGCGCCCGGTCGGGCGCAAGATGGGCAAGCAGATGTTCAAGGACTACCTGCTGTTCCCGGCGCTGGCCGGCCCGTTCTTCCTGCCGGTGCTGCTGGGCAACGTGGTGGCCAACCTGATCCGCAACGTGTGGACCTACGTGGTGATCTTCTGCGGCCACTTCACCGCCGATGCGGAAACCTTCCCGAAGGAATGCGTGCGCGATGAAACCCGTGGCCACTGGTACCTGCGCCAGCTGCGCGGCTCGTCCAACATCGCCGGCGGCAAGGTCATGAACCTGATGACCGGCAACCTCAGCCACCAGATCGAGCACCACTTCTTCCCCGATGTGCCGGCCAACCGCTACGCGGCGATTGCGGTGGACGTGAAGGACATCTGCGCACGCTACGGCCAGCACTACAACAACGGCTCGCTGCCGAAGCAGTTCGGCCAGGTGATGTGGCGCATCGTGCGCCACGCCTTCCCCAGCCGCCCGGCGCGGGTGAAGCCGCTGGTCACCGCCGAACAGGGCGCATGACGGCACACCGCCTGGATTGACCCGGATCAACCGCCTTCACGGGTGGGGTGGGTACCATCGCTGGAGCAGCGAAGGTCCCATCCCCACGAAGGAGTGTTGATATGGAAAAAGAACCTGATGCCACGGCCGGCTACTGGTCCAACCAGCCGCTGAATACGCTGCCCCCGCCCGATACGATGGGCGCCTACATGCGCAACCGCCCGCTGGCCCCGGAAGGCATCGCCCCGCGCAAGGCGTGGATCATCGGCACCGGCATCGCCGGACTGGCCGCCGCCTTCTACCTGATCCGCGATGGCGGCATGCCTGCGGCCAACATCACCCTGATCGACAGCCTGGATATCGAAGGCGGCTCGCTGGATGGTGCAGGCAACCCGGAGCTGGGCTACCTGATCCGCGGCGGCCGCGAGATGAACTGGAATTACGACAACTTCTGGGACATGTTCCAGGACGTGCCGGCGCTGGAACTGCCCGAGGGCTACAGCGTGCTGGACGAATACCGGTTGGTGAACGATGCCGACCCGAACTATTCCAAGGCCCGGCTGATGCACCAGCAGGGGAAGATCAAGGACTTCTCCAGCTTCGGGTTGAGCAAGCCGCAGCAGTGGGAGCTGGTGAAGCTGCTGCTCAAGCGCAAGGAAGACCTGGATGATGTGACCATCGAGGACTACTTTAGCGAGGGCTTCCTGCAGAGCAACTTCTGGTTCTTCTGGCGTTCGATGTTCGCGTTCGAGAACTGGCAGAGCCTGCTGGAAATGAAGCTGTACATGCATCGCTTCCTGGATGCGCTGGATGGCTTCAACGACATGTCCGCGCTGGTGTTCCCCAAGTACAACCAGTACGAAAGCTTCGTGAAGCCGCTGGTGAACATGCTGCGCGGGCAGGGCGTGCAGGTCACCTTCGGCACGCGCGTGGTGGACATGGAGATGCGCGTCGATGGCGGATCACGCACCGTTACCGGGCTGCGCTGCCGCGTGGGTGGCGAGGACACGCTGCTGCCGGTGGCCGAGGGTGACCTGGTGTTCGCGCTGACCGGCTCGATCACCGAAGGTACCGCCTACGGCGACCTGGATACGGCGCCGGCACTGAAGCGCGGGCCCAGCACCCCGGGCGAAGACAGCGACTGGACGCTGTGGCGCAACCTGGCCGCGCAGTCGCCGATCTTCGGCAAGCCGGAGAAGTTCTACAGCGACGTGGACGGCTCGATGTGGGAATCGGCCACGCTGACCTGCCGCCCGTCACCGCTGACCGACAAGATCCGCGAACTGTCGGTGAATGATCCCTATTCGGGGAAGACCGCTACCGGCGGGGTGATCACTTTCACGGACTCCAACTGGGTGCTGAGCTTCACCGTGAACCGCCAGCCGCACTTCATCGGCCAGCCTGGCGACGTGCTGGTGGTGTGGGTGTACGCGCTGCTGATGGACCAGGACGGCAACCACGTGGCCAAGCCGATGCCGGCGTGTACCGGTCGCGAGATCCTGGCCGAGCTGTGCTACCACCTGGGCATCGTCGACCAGATCGACGCGATTGCGGCCAACACCAAGGTGCGCACCGCGCTGATGCCGTACATCACCGCGCAGTTCATGCCGCGCGCGGCCGGCGATCGCCCGCACGTGGTGCCCAAGGGCTGCACCAACCTGGGCCTGCTCGGCCAGTTCGTGGAAACCCGCAACGATGTGGTGTTCACCATGGAAAGCTCGGTGCGTACCGCGCGGGTGGCGGTGTACACCCTGCTGGGCCTGGCCAAGCAGGTGCCCGACCTGAGCCCGGTGCAGTACGACGTGCGCAACCTGATCCGGGCCGCACGTGCGCTCAACAACAACGAGCCGTTCCCCGGCGAGCGGCTGCTGCACCGGGTGCTGGACAAGACCTACTTCGCGCACATCCTGCCGCCGTTGCCGGACAACCAGCGCAACCTCGGCACCGTGCTGGAGGACGAAGCGTCCTGGCTGGTAGGCAAGGGCAGCAGTGCCCTGAAGGACCTGCACGGCCGGCTGGAAACGCTGCGCGAGAACCTGGCCAAGCGCGGTAAGTAAGCGCCTCGGCTGACCGGCCTGCGAAGGCCGGTCAGTCTTCCAGGCCCATCTTTACTTCGGCCCGCGGCCCCC
>NZ_JASCOP010000067.1:0-22282 GCF_029959395.1 Stenotrophomonas sp. PS02300 | reverse complement strand
CGCGGTTGGTCACGACCGTTGGTCGTGACCGCGGTCAATCGTTGGCGACGCCGTGTGGCACGTGGCCGGCGGCCACGCTGAGGTGCTGGCGGGCGCTGTCGATGTTGTGCTGCGAATCGTCGAAGAAGATGTCCGCGCCGAACGCTTCCAGGAACGGCCCTTTGTGGCGGCCGCCCAGGAACAGCGCTTCATCCAGGCGCACGCCCCATTCGCGCAGCGTGCGGATCACCCGCTCATGGGCCGGGGCCGAGCGCGCGGTGACCAGCGCGGTGCGGATCGGCGCATCTTCGCCCGACGGGAACACCGCCTGCAGGGTGTGCAGGGCCGACAGGAAATTACGGAACGGACCGCCGCTGAGCGGTTCCCGTGCGTTCTCGCGCTCGTGCCGGCCAAACGCTTCCACGCCCTGCTCGCGCGAGATGCGCTCGCTTTCATCGCCGAAGATCACCGCATCACCATCGAAGGCGATGCGCAGCTGGCCCAGCGGCTGGCTCATGTCGACCGGTTCGGCGGCCGCGAGGGTCTCGCCGTGCGGCTTGGGCAGGATCGTGGCTGCGGCGATGCCATGGCGCAGCGCACGCCGCACCGATTCCGGGTTGGCCGACAGGAACAGGTCGGTGCCGAACGGCTTCACGTACGGCCAGGTCGGTTCGCCCGCGGTAAAGGTGGCGCGGATGATGCCCAGGTCGTAATGCTGGATCGAATTGAAGATGCGCAGGCCGGTGTCGGCCGAATTGCGCGACAGCAGGATGACCTCCACCCGTGGTGATTCCGGCGACTGGCCCTGGTTGAGCGCCAGCAGCTTGCGGACCACCGGGAACGCCACGCCGGGGCGCAGCACATCGTCCTCGTGCTTGCGCTGGTATTCGGCATAGGCGTCCACGCCTTCGGCCTCGAACAGCGCGTGACCCTCTTCCAGGTCGAACAGCGCGCGCGAGGTCACGGCAACGGTCAGCAAACGGGGGGTGTTGTCGCCCATGGCGGTCAGAAATCCTTCAAAACATGAACTGTTCGCTGAGGATCCGGTCTTCCAGATTGTGTTCCGGATCGAACAGCAGGGTCACCCGGCGCTCGCGCGACTCGCGGATGGTCACTTCCACCACGTCGCGGGTCTCATGCGAATCGGCGGTCACGCTGACCGGGCGCTTGTAGGGGTCGAGCACGCGGAAGCGTACTTCGGTATCGGCCTTCAGGATCGCACCGCGCCAGCGCCGCGGCCGGTACGGGGCCAGCGGCGTCAGCGCGATGGTGTGCGAGCCCAGCGGCAGGATCGGGCCGTGTGCCGAGTAATTGTAGGCGGTGCTGCCGGCCGGGGTCGCCACCAGCACGCCATCGCCGATCAGCTCGGCCACCCGCTCCTGCCCATTGAGGTCCACCCCAATGTGCGCGGCCTGGCGGGTCTGGCGCAGCAGCGATACGTCGTTATAGGCCAGCGAGCCGGTGGTGGTGCCCGATTCGGTCAGCGCCAGCATTTCCAGCGGGCGCAGGTTGGCCGGTTCGGCCACCGCCAGCCGCGCCGGCAGGTCGCCGTCGTCCTCGCGGTACTGGTTCATCAGGAATCCCACCGTGCCCAGCTTCATGCCGAACACCGGCCGCCCCAGCGCGCCGTGGCGGTGCAGGGTCTGCAGCATGAAACCATCGCCACCCAGCGGGCACAGCACATCGGCCTGTTCCGGCGGGTGGTCGCCATAGCGGGCGACCAGGGCGGCGCGGGCCTGCTGGGCCGCTTCGGTGGCGCTGGCAAGAAAGGCGATGCGGGGGGTATCGCTCATGGGCATTCCGGGTGGGGCATGGCCCAGAGTATGCCGCATCGACCAACGGTCGATACCTACCGGTAGATCACGACCGTTGGTCGTGATTCAACAAAAAGGCCCCGCCAATGGCGGGGCCTTTTGCTTTTGCGCATCAGCGCGGGTTACGCGCCGTGGGCGGCCAGCTGGCCCAGGCGCTGTACCGCCACCGAGACCGTCGGGTAGTCGAGCGTCTTCTGCTCGGCCAGTTCCTGCAGCATCGACAGGGTGAAGCGCAGGCTGCTGTCGTCACGGCCGATCCAGGCCGCGACCTTGGCTTCGGCGCTGCCACCCTTCATCGACAGCACCTGGGCAGCCAGGTTGCGGTGATGGGCAGCCAGCTCGTCGCGCAGCACGCCACGGGCCACGGCATGCCAGCGGCCGTTGACCTCCAGCGCGTCGATCTGCTCGAACAGCCACGGCAACTGCAGGGCGTCGCCCAGGCGGAAGTGGACCTTGGACACATCCACCGGCTTCAGCTTGCGGGTCCGCGCCAGTTCGATGATGTCGAACGCCGGTTCCAGGAACTGCAGCTCGGACAGCTGCTGTGCCAGTGCCGGCGGCAGGCCCTTCTCCTTCCACTCCTGCACGCTGGCCTCGTACGCCGGGCGCTGTGCGTCCGGCAGCACGCCCGAAGCGACACGGATGTCGTTGAACGGGGCCTGGTAGCGGTTCACCGCCTCGGTGATGCCCGGCATCGCGCCGGGGCGGAACAGCAGCCAGCGCACGAACGAACGCTGCAGCTTCCAGATCACTTCCAGCGCATCGATCTGCACCGATTCCGGCAGGGTGCCGTCGAGCGCATCGATCTGCGCCCACAGGGCACGTGCATCCAGCGTTTCACGGCTGATGGTGTAGGCCTTGGCGACCTCGGCGATGGTGCGGCCGGTGTCTTCCTGCATGCGCATCAGGAACGTGGCGCCCATGCGGTTGATGGTCTGGTTGGTCACGGCCGTGGCGATGATCTCGCGCTTCAGGCGGTGACGCTCCATCGCATCGGCGTACTTCTTCTGCAGCGGCGTCGGGAAGTAACGCAGCAGTTCCTTGGACAGGTACGGGTCTTCCGGGATGTCCGATTCCAGCAGCTGCTGGAACGCCACCAGCTTGGAATACGACAACAGCACCGACAGCTCCGGACGGGTCAGGCCCTGGCCACGCGCCTTGCGTGCCGACAGCTCGGCATCGGTCGGCAGGAACTCGATCTGGCGATCCAGCAGGCCCTGCTTTTCCAGCGTGCGGATGAAGTGCTGCTTGGAACCCAGGCGCTTGACCGCCATCCGCTCCATCAGGCTCAGGGCCTGGTTCTGGCGGTAGTTGTCGTTGAGCACCAGCTCGGCCACTTCGTCGGTCATCGACGCCAGCAGCTTGTTGCGTGCGTCCACGGTCAGCTTCTTGGCCCGCACCACATCGTTGAGCAGGATCTTGATGTTGACTTCGTGGTCGGAGGTATCCACGCCGGCCGAGTTGTCGATGAAGTCGGTGTTGAGCAGCACGCCGGCCTGGGCGGCTTCGATGCGGCCCAGCTGGGTCATGCCCAGGTTGCCGCCCTCGCCCACCACCTTGCAGCGCAGCTCGCCACCGTTGACACGCAGCGCGTTGTTGGCGCGGTCGCCCACGTCGCTGTGCTGTTCGGTGGCGGCCTTCACGTAGGTGCCGATGCCGCCGTTCCACAGCAGGTCCACCGGCGCCTTCAGGATGGCGCTCATCAGGTCGTTCGGCGACAGCGCCTTGATGCTGTCGTCCAGGCCCAGCGCTTCACGCACCTGCGGGGTGATCTCGATCGACTTCAGGGTACGCGGATGGATGCCGCCGCCCTTGCTGATCAGCTTGGCGTCGTAGTCGGCCCAGCTGGAACGCGGCACGGTGAACATGCGCTCACGCTCGATGAACGAGGTGGCCGCATCCGGGTTCGGGTCCAGGAAGATGTGGCGGTGGTCGAACGCGGCCACCAGGCGGATGTGGCGCGACAGCAGCATGCCGTTGCCGAACACGTCGCCGGACATGTCGCCGACGCCCACCGTGGTGAAGTCCTGGGTCTGGCTGTCACGGCCCAGCGCACGGAAGTGGCGCTTGACCGACTCCCACGCACCGCGCGCGGTGATGCCCATGCCCTTGTGGTCGTAACCGACCGAACCACCGGACGCGAACGCATCGCCCATCCAGAAGCCGTGGTCGATGGCCAGGCCGTTGGCGATGTCGGAGAAGGTCGCGGTGCCCTTGTCGGCGGCCACCACCAGGTACGGGTCGTCCATGTCGTGGCGGACCACGTCCACCGGCGGCACGATCTTGTTGTTGACGATGTTGTCGGTGATGTCCAGCAGGCCCTGGATGAACAGCTTGTAGCAGGCCACGCCGTTGGCGAACACCGCATCGCGGTCACCGCTGGCCGGCGGGGTCTTGGCGAAGAAGCCGCCCTTGGCACCGACCGGCACGATCACCGTGTTCTTGACCATCTGCGCCTTGACCAGGCCCAGCACTTCGGTACGGAAGTCTTCGCGACGGTCCGACCAGCGCAGGCCGCCACGGGCAACCGCGCCGAAGCGCAGGTGGGTACCTTCCACGCGCGGGCCGTACACGAAGATTTCGCGGTACGGGCGCGGCTTGGGCAGGTCCGGCACCAGCGCCGAATCGAACTTGAAGCTGATCACGTGGCCCGGGCGGCCCTGTGCATCGGTCTGGTAGTAGCTGGTGCGCAGGGTGGCGTCGATCACGCCCATGAAGCTGCGCAGGATGCGGTCTTCGTCGAGGCTGGACACGCGGTCCATCAGCTTGACCAGCGCGTCGCGCGCGGCGTCCATCTGCGCCTTGCGGTCACCCTTGCGGGCATCGACCACGGTCTTGATGACCTTCAGGGTGCCTTCGTCGCCACCGGCGAGCACGGTCAGGTGCGCGCGCAGGTCGGCCTGGCCTTCGGCGATGGCGTCCTTGTCCTCATGCCCGGTGGCCGGGTCGAAGCGGGCTTCGAACAGCTCCACCAGCAGGCGGGCCAGCAGCGGGTAACGGGTGAAGGTCGCTTCAACGTAGGCCTGCGAGAACGGCACGCCGGTCTGCAGCAGGTACTTGCAGTAGCCGCGCAGCATCGCAACCTGGCGCCAATGCAGGCCAGCGGCCAGCACCAGGCGGTTGAAGCCGTCGTTCTCGGCGTCACCGTGCCAGACCCGGGCGAAGGTTTCACCGAAGGCGGCGTCGGCGGCAGCGGCGTCGATCGCGCCGGCCAGCGATTCCACTTCGAAGTCCTGCACGTACACCGGCGCGTTGTCCACGCTCAGGCGGTACGGGCGCTCGGCGATAACGCGCAGGCCCATGTTTTCCATCATCGGCAGCGCGTCCGACAGCGGAATGTCGTCCAGCTGGCGATACAGCTTCAGGCGCAGGCCATCGCCTTCTTCGCGGTGCACGGCCTGCAGGCTCAGGCGCAGGTCGTCCGGGCCGGTCAACGCGTCGAGCTGGCTGACGTCGTTGGCGGCGATTTCGGTGCTGGAATCTTCGATGTAACCGGCCGGCAGGGCCTTGCCGATGCGGGCGGCGATGCGCAGGCCTTCGCTTTCACCGTGGCGGGCCACCAGCGCTTCGCGCAGGTCGTCCTGCCAGTTGCGCAGCACCTGGGCCAGCTTCTGTTCCAGCGCGCTGGTGTCCACTTCCAGGGTCTGGCCAGCCTTCGGGCGCACGATCAGGTGCACCTGGGCCAGCGGCGATTCGCCCAGTACCACCGAGCTGTCCACGTATTCGCCCTGCAGGGCGTCCTTGAGCATCGCTTCGATGCGCAGGCGCACGTCGGTGTTGAAACGCTCGCGCGGCAGGTACACCAGCGCGGAGATGAAACGGCTGTACTTGTCACGGCGCAGGAACAGGCGGCTGCGCACGCGCTCCTGCAGGCCCAGCACGCCGATGGCGGTGCGGTACAGCTCTTCCTCGCTGGACTGGAACAGCTCTTCGCGCGGCAGGGTTTCCAGGATGTGGCGCAGCGCCTTGCCGCTGTGGCTGGCCGGGGCCAGGCCCGACTTGCTCATCACGTATTCGTGGCGCTGGCGCACCAGCGGGATTTCCCACGGGCGGCGGTTGTAGGCGCTGGAGGTGAACAGGCCCAGGAAGCGCTGCTCGCCGATGATCTTGCCCTTGGCGTCGAATTCCAGCACGCCGATGTAATCCATGTAGCCGGCGCGGTGCACGCGCGAACGCGCATTGGTCTTGGTCAGGATCAGCGCGTCCTTCAACCCGGTGGTGGCGTTGAGGCCCTGCGCGGCCAGGGTCTTGACCGGGCGTGCGGCGGATTTGTCCTTGCCGCGCATCAGGCCCAGGCCGGTGTCGTTCAACGGCGCCAGCACTTCTTCCTTGCCCTGCTTCTCCACGCGGTATTCGCGGTAGCCGAAGAAGGTGAAGTGGTTCTCGGCGGCCCAGCGCAGGAACGCCTGGGCTTCGGCACGCGAGGCGTCGTCGACCGGCAGCTGGCGCGTGCCGAGGTCGTCGGCCAGGGCCAGCGCCTTGCTGCGCATCGCATCCCAGTCGCCAACGATGGCGCGCACTTCATCCAGCGCCTTGACGATGGCCTGTTCGACATCGGCCATGGCCTCGGCCGGCTGGCGGTCGATTTCCAGCAGCATCACCGATTCGGCGGTGCCTTCGCCCACGGTCGACAGCTTGCCGGCCTTGTCGCGGGTGAAACGGATCACCGGGTGGCCCAGCACGTGCACGCCCACGCCATGTTCGGCCAGGGTCATCGTGACGGTGTCGACCAGGAACGGCATGTCGTCGTTGACGATCTGCAGCACGGTGTGGGCAGATTCCCAGCCGTTGGCCTTCAGGGTCGGGTTGAACACGCGCACGTTGGCCTTGCCGGCCTTGCGCACGCGGGCGAATTCGAGGGTGTCGCCGGCCAGTGCGGCCCATTCTTCAGCGGTGTGATGCGGGAACTCGTCCGCCTCCATGCGCTTGTAGAAGTCTGCGGCGAACGCCACTGCCTCGGCCTGCCCGGCCGCCGGGTAACGCTTGCGCAAGGCCGTGTACACCGGTTCCAGCGAGAAGCCCACTGGTGAAACAGTCTGCGTATCGGCTGGTTTGGTCGTTTTTTTCACGGTCTTGGCTGCTGTTTTTTGCGGTTTCATGGCAGAGCGGTGCGTGTTGCCCAGTTGGAAAGATGAAATTGTAGCCCTACCGCATGAAAAGGCCTTGCTGCAGGACGGAATAAGGTTTTTCAGTTGGGTGGCGTTTACATCGCATGCCATCAGTGCGCGGCAGTACGGATGCGCACGGCGCTGCGTGCCGATCGCCAGCATCGGCACACTCCGTGGCACGTTGACGACAGCGGGGCCGACAGTGCCGAAAGCAACGCTTCTCCAATTCTGAACTGGACGGTATAGTCCACCGCGTGAACTCCCCCGCCCCTGCCGCCGCCTTCCTGGACGCGCGCGATCATCGCGTGTTCGATGCCGTGCGCGATCTGATGGCCACCCAGGGCATGCAGCTGAGCATGGAGTCGGTGGCCCAGCAGGCCGGGTGTTCCAAGCAGACCCTCTACAGCCGCTACGGCAGCAAGCAGGAACTGCTGCGCCGGGTGCTGCAGCGGCACCTGTGCCGGGCCACGGCCGGGCTGCGTGCACTGGAAGGCGATGACCTGCGCGGCTGCCTGCTGCAGTTCGCCTTCGACTACCTGGACCACTTCAATGAGCCGCACGTGGTCCAGACCCGCCGGCTGATCGCGGGAGAGGCGGCCCGCTTTCCCGATGAAGCACGTTCCCTGTATCGGGATGGGGCGGAGGCACTGACCTTTCACCTTGCTGAATGGATCCAACATCGCATTCAGGGCGGCCTGCTGCGCCATGACGACCCGCACTTCATGGCTGAACTGCTATTGAGCATGATCGCGGGACAGGATTTCGAGAAGCAGCGCTTTCACACCCCCCATCGTGCCGACGCCTCACAGCGGCGCCGGTGGGCCGAATTTTCCGTGGACAGTTTCCTGCGCGCGTTCGCTGCGCCCGAGGCGATCCGCTTACCGCATTCAAACCAACACCGGAGTTTCTCCTGATGATCGCCCCACTCCGCACCCTCGCCCTGACGTGCGCTGTCGCCGTTGCGTTGACCGCCTGCAAGAAGCCGGAACAACAGACGCCCCCGCCGCCGGAAGTGGGCGTGATCGAAGCCAAGGCCGATACGCTGCCGCTGCAGCGTGAGCTGGTGGGCCGCCTGTCGCCTTACCGCAGCGCCGACGTACGCGCCCGCGTGCCGGGCGTGCTGCTCAAGCGCGTCTACCAGGAAGGCCAGGACGTCAAGCAGGGCCAGGTGCTGTTCCTGATCGACCCGGCGCCGCTGCAGGCATCGTTGAATGCCTCGCAGGCCGAACTGGCCTCGGCGCAGGCCACCTATGCCAACGCCAAGGCCGACGCCGCGCGTGCACGTTCGCTGGCCCCGCAGAAGTTCGTCTCCAAGTCCGACGTCGACGCGGCCGAAGCGGCCGAACGCACTGCCGCCGCCGCCGTGCAGCAGGCGCAGGCCTCGCTGGCCAACGCGAAGATCAACCTCGGCTACGCCCAGGTCACCTCGCCCATCGCCGGCCGCGCCGGCAAGCAGCAGGTCACCGAAGGCGCGCTGGTCGGCCAGGGCGACATCACCCTGCTGACCACCGTGGACCAGCTGGACCCGCTGTTCGTCAACTTCTCGATGAGCTCGGACGAACTGACCCAGCTGCGCCGTGCGCAGGCCGCCGGCGCGGTGTCGCTGAGCGGCGATGGCAAGTCGACCGTGCAGGTGAAGCTGTCCGACGGCACGATGTACGACCAGCCGGGCACGCTGGATTACTCCTCGGCCGTGGTCGACCCGTCCACCGGCGCGGTGACCCTGCGCGCGGTGCTGCCCAACCCGCAGCAGATCCTGCTGCCGGGCGCGTTCGTCAGCTTCCAGGCCGTGCTGGGTGAGCGCAAGAATGCGTTCCTGGTACCGCTGCAGGCCCTGCAGCGCGACACCACCGGCGGCTTCCTGATGGTGGTCGGCAAGGATGGCAAGGTGGTGCGCAAGAACGTGGTCACCGAAGGCCAGCAGGGCAGCAACTGGCTGGTCAGCAGCGGCATCGAGCCGGGCGACCAGGTGATCGTGGCCGGCGTGCAGAAGGTCAAGGAAGGCTCGCCGGCCTCGGCCAAGCCGTGGACCCCGACCGCCGCCAACGGCACCGGCGCACCGGCTGCGGGTGCCGCACCGGCTGCGGGCGCCGCACCTGCCGCGGGCACCGCGCCGGCCGACGCCGCCGCTGATCCGGCCGCCAAGCCCTCCGATGGCGCTCCGGCTGCCGAACCGACCAAGCAATAACGGGACCTTCCGTCATGCCTAAATTTTTCATTGAACACCCGGTATTCGCCTGGGTGGTCGCGATCCTGATCTCGCTTGCGGGCGTGATCTCGATCCTGGGTCTGGGCGTGGAGTCCTACCCGAGCATCGCACCGCCCCAGGTGACGGTGAGCGCCACCTACCCCGGCGCCAGCGCCGACACCACCGAAAAGTCGGTCACCCAGGTGATCGAGCAGCAGCTGACCGGTATCGATCACCTGCTGTACTTCAGCTCCTCGTCGGCCTCCAACGGCCGCGCGACCATCACCCTGACCTTCGAAACCGGTACCGACGCGGACATCGCCCAGGTGCAGGTGCAGAACAAGGTGTCGCTGGCCACGCCGCGCCTGCCCACCGAAGTGACCCAGCAGGGCGTGGTGGTGGCCAAGGCCAACGCCGGCTTCCTGATGGTGGTGGCGCTGCAGTCGGACAGCGAAGCGATCACCCGCGATGCGCTCAACGACATCGTCGGTTCGCGCGTGCTCGACCAGATCTCGCGCATCCCCGGCGTGGGCAGCACCCAGCAGTTCGGTTCCGAGTACGCCATGAACATCTGGCTCAACCCGGAACGCATGCAGGGCTTCAACCTCTCGGCCACCCAGGTGCTGGCGGCGATCAAGGCCCAGAACGTGCAGTTCGCGGCCGGTTCGCTGGGCGCCGATCCGTCGCCGGCGGGCCACTACTTCACCGCCACCGTGTCGGCCGAAGGCCGCTTCAGCTCGCCTGACCAGTTCGAGAACATCATCCTGCGGGCCAACGCGGACGGTTCGCGCGTGCTGCTCAAGGACGTGGCGCGCATCGCCTTCGGTGCCAACAACTACGGCTTCGATACCCAGTACAACGGCAAGCCCACCGGCGCGTTCGCGATCCAGCTGCTGCCGGGCGCCAACGCCCTGAACGTGGCCAACGCGGTCACCGCGAAGATGGACGAGCTGGAATCCACCTTCCCGACCGGTGTGACCTGGTTCTCGCCGTACGACAGCACCACGTTCGTGAAGATCTCGATCGAGGAAGTGGTCAAGACCCTGATCGAAGCGATCGTGCTGGTCTTCCTGGTGATGCTGATCTTCCTGCAGAACTTCCGCGCCACCCTGATCCCGACGCTGGTCATCCCGGTCGCCCTGCTGGGCACCTTCCTGGGCATGAGCATCATCGGCTTCACCATCAACCAGCTGACCCTGTTCGCGATGGTGCTGGCGATCGGCATCGTGGTCGATGACGCCATCGTGGTCATCGAGAACGTCGAACGCATCATGACCGAGGAGAAGCTGCCGCCCAAGGCCGCCACCCAGAAGGCCATGACCCAGATCACCGGCGCGGTGGTGGCCATCACGGTGGTGCTGGCGGCGGTGTTCATTCCGTCGGCGCTGCAGGGCGGCGCCGCAGGTGAGATCTACAAGCAGTTCGCGCTGACGATCGCCATCGCGATGGCGTTCTCGGCGTTCCTGGCGCTGGGCTTCACCCCGGCGCTGTGCGCGACCTTCCTGAAGGCCACGCACGGCGAACCGAACATCGTCTACCGCACCTTCAACAAGTACTACGACAAGGTCAGCGGCACCTACGTGGGCCACATCACTTCGGCGGTGAAGCATGCACCGCGCTGGATGATCCTGTTCGTGGTACTGACGGTGCTGTGCGGCTTCCTGTTCACCCGCATGCCGGGCAGCTTCCTGCCGGAAGAAGACCAGGGCTATGCGCTGGCGATCGTGCAGCTGCCGCCGGGCTCGACCAAGGCGCAGACCAACGCGACCTTCGCGCAGATGCGCGGCATCCTGGAAAAGCAGGATGGCTTCGAAGGCATGCTGCAGGTGGCCGGTTTCAGCTTCGTCGGTTCGGGCGAAAACGTGGGCATGGGCTTCATCCGGCTCAAGCCCTGGGCGGACCGTGACATCACGGTGCCGGAGTTCATCCAGAACATGAACGGCGCGTTCTACGGGATCAAGGAAGCACAGATCTTCGTGGTCAACCTGCCCACGGTGCAGGGCCTGGGCCAGTTCGGCGGCTTCGACATGTGGCTGCAGGACCGCGGCGGTGCCGGCTTCGAACAGCTGACGCAGGCGCGCAACATCCTGCTCGGCAAGGCAGCCGAGGAGAAGGACCTGCTCACGGGCGTGCGCCCGAACGGGCTGGAGAACGCGCCGCAGCTGCAGCTGCACGTGGACCGCGTGCAGGCGCAGACGATGGGCCTGTCGGTGTCGGACGTGTACAGCACCATCCAGCTGATGCTGGCCCCGGTGTACGTGAACGACTTCTTCTACCAGGGCCGCATCAAGCGCGTGACCATGCAGGCCGATGGTCCGTTCCGTACCGGTGCGGAGTCGTTGAACAGCTTCTACACGCCCAGTGCGCTGCAGACCAACGCCGACGGTACGCCGGCGATGATTCCGCTGAGCACGGTGGTGAAGTCCGAATGGGTGTCGGCACCGCCTTCGCTGAGCCGCTACAACGGTTATTCGGCGATCAACATCGTGGGTTCGCAGGCACCGGGCCGCAGTTCGGGCGAGGCGATGCAGGCGATGGAGCGGATCGTGCAGGATGACCTGCCGGCGGGCTTCGGCTACGACTGGTCGGGCATGTCCTACCAGGAAATCCTGGCGGGCAACGCGGCCACGCTGCTGCTGGTGCTGTCGATCGTGGTGGTGTTCCTGTGCCTTGCGGCGCTGTATGAAAGCTGGTCGATCCCGGTGGCGGTGCTGCTGGTGGTACCGCTGGGTGTGCTGGGCGCGCTGTCGTTCTCGCTCGCCCGCGGGCTGCCCAACGATCTGTACTTCAAGATCGGCCTGATCACGGTGATCGGCCTGGCGGCGAAGAACGCGATCCTGATCGTGGAGTTCGCGGTGGAGCAGCGCGCAGCGGGCAAGAGCCTGCGCGAGGCGACCATCGAAGCCTCGCGCCTGCGCTTCCGCCCGATCCTGATGACCTCGTTTGCGTTCATCATGGGCGTGATCCCGATGGCGATCTCCACCGGTGCCGGCGCCAACGCGCGTCACGCCATCGGTACGGGCGTGATCGGCGGCATGGTGTTCGCCACCTTCCTGGGCCTGCTGATGATCCCGGTGTTCTTCGTGGTGGTCCGCCGCATGCTGGGCGACAAGCTGGACGAGCCGTCCAAGGAGTTCCTGGAACGCCAGGGCGAAGCCAGCGCGGCGCATCGTCCGGATCGTTGATCTTGGCGGTAGGTGACCCCCGTTGGTGGTCACCCTGAAACGCAGAAGGCCCCGGAGCGATCCGGGGCCTTTTTTTCTGTAGTT
This sequence comes from Stenotrophomonas sp. PS02300, assembly GCF_029959395.1. Taxonomy (NCBI): domain Bacteria; kingdom Pseudomonadati; phylum Pseudomonadota; class Gammaproteobacteria; order Lysobacterales; family Lysobacteraceae; genus Stenotrophomonas; species Stenotrophomonas sp. PS02300. The sequence continues at coordinate 9,924 of NZ_JASCOP010000067.1, read as the reverse complement.
GCACATATTCCGTAGAGCCGGGCCCTGCCCGGCTGCTCATGCATTTGTGCGAACAGCCGTGGGCTGGGACGACCTGTGGCTAGGCGGGTCGGTGCGGGTTTGTGGGGGACGCCGTAAATACGTCCCTGTAGGCTTGGTCGCCGCATCCATGCGGCTCACACCCCCACAAACCCGCCCCGACCCACCTTTGACAGTGTGTCGTTGCCACGGAAAGGCGAAAGCAGAGCGAAAGCGGCAAACGCACGATGCGTCATACACGCTCCGCATGCCTGCTTTTCCCCTTGGCCTCCTGCCTACTGTCAAAGGCGGGCCGGGGCGGGTTCGCGGGGGCTTTGCGAAACATGGATGTTTCGCAAGAGCCTCCAGGGACGGATTCACGGCGCCCCCCGCAAACCCGCACCGGCTCGCCAATTCCGGCCAACCGATGGCCAAAGGCTGTTCACCCAGATGCATGAAGCTACCGGGCGCAGCCCGGTACCCAGGTACACCATGCAATCGCACACCCGAAACGCAATCGGGGCCCAAGAAGGGCCCCGATGCTTTGGTCTGTGCGACGAAAAACCGCCTCAGCGCAGGCCGGTCTCGTTGCGGGCGATGACCAGGCGCTGGATTTCCGAGGTGCCTTCGTAGATCTCGGTGATCTTGGCATCACGGAAGTAACGCTCCAGCGGCATTTCCTTGGAGTAGCCCATGCCGCCGTGGATCTGCACGGCCTGGTGGGTGATCCACATCGCCGCTTCGGAGGCGGTCAGCTTGGCGATGGCCGCTTCATTGCTGAAGCGCTTGCCCTGGCCCTTCACCCATGCCGCGCGCAGGGTCAGCAGCAGCGCTGCGTCCAGCTTGCACTTCATGTCGGCGATCTTGGCCTGGGTCATCTGGAACGTGCCGATCGCTGCGCCGAAGGCCTTGCGGTCCTTCACGTATTCGATCGTCGCCTCGTAGGCTGCGCGCGCGATGCCGATGGCCTGCGATGCGATGCCGATGCGGCCCGCGTCCAGCACGCCCATGGCGATCTTGAAGCCCTCGCCTTCCTTGCCCACCACGTCTTCAGCCGCCGCCACGTAATCCTGGAACTCGATCTCGCAGGTCGCCGAGGCGCGGATGCCCAGCTTCGGCTCGGTCTTGCCGCGGTGGAAGCCGGCCTTGTCCGTGTCGATCATGAACGCGGTGATGCCACGCGCGCCCTGGTCCGGGTCGGTCATCGCGAACAGCACGATGTACTTGGCCACCGGGCCGGAGGTGATCCAGCTCTTCTTGCCGTTGATCACATAGGTGCCGTCGGCCTGCTTGACCGCGCGGCAACGCATCGCCGTGGCGTCCGAACCGGACTGCGGCTCGGTCAGCGCGAACGCGCCGATGGCCTCGCCCTCGGCGATGGCGCGCACGTACTTCTGCTTCTGCGCCTCGCTGCCATGGGTCAGGATGCCGTTGCAGAACAGCGAGTTGTTGACCGACATGATGGTCGAATGCGCGGCGTCGCCGGCGGCAACCTCCACCATCGCCAGCACGTAGGCAATCGGGTCCATGCCCGCGCCGCCGTACTCGGCCGGCACTTCGATGCCCATCAGGCCGTTTTCGCCCAGCAGGCGGATGTTGTCCAGCGGGAACTCGCCGGTACGGTCATGGTGCTCGGCGCTCGGCGCGATCTTTTCCTGCGCGATGCGGCGCGCAACGTCCTGCAGCATCAGCTGCTCTTCGGTGAAACTGAAATCCACGAAACCCTCCCAGGAACATGTCGATATGGCCGCGCTGGGCGCGTCCAGGTGCGGCGATTGTACCGGGGGTCGCCCAATCCGGGCTGACTTGACCGCGAAGGGGCCAAAGGACGAAAATATCTCTATATCGCGATAGGTAGATATTTATGGATCTCGAGGACTGGTCGGTCCGGCTGAAAGTGTTCGCCGACGCCACCCGCGTGCGCCTGCTGGCGCTGCTGGAACAGGAAGAACTCACCGTGGCCGAGCTGTCGGCCATCACCACCCTGGCCCAGCCACGGGTGTCGACCCACCTGGCCCGGCTCAAGGAAGCCGGCCTGGTGCGCGACCGGCGCGCGGGCGTGTCGGCGTACTACCGCTTCGACGATGCCGCGCTGGACCCGGCCCAGCGCGCATTGTGGCATGCCCTGAGCACCGGCAGCGATGACCCGCTGCTGCGCCAGGATGCTGAACGCGTGGCCAGCGTGCTGGCCAGCCGTGCCGCCGACCAGAACTGGGCCGACAGCGTGGCCGGCGACATGGAACGCCATTACTCGCCCGGCCGCACCTGGGAAGCGCTGGCGCGCACCGCGCTGCCCCTGCTGGAAACCGGCGACGTGCTCGACATCGCCTCCGGCGATGGCGTGCTGGCCGAACTGGTCGCCCCGCACGCCAAACGCTACATCTGCATCGACACCAGCGCCCGCGTGGTCGCCGCCGCCAGCGAACGCCTGCGCCGCCTGGCCAACGTGGAAGTGCGCGAGGGCGACATGCACGCCCTGCCCTTCAAGGACCGCAGCTTCGACCTGGTGGTGCTGATGCATGCACTGACCTACGCCGCCAAGCCCGCCCAGGCCGTGGCCGAAGGCGCGCGCGTGCTGCGCTCCGGTGGCCGCCTGCTGCTGTGCAGCCTGGCCCGCCACGAGCACAAGGCCGCCGTCGAGGCCTACGGCCACGTCAACCTGGGCTTCTCGGACAAGGAACTGCGCAAGTTCGCCGAGAAGGCCGGGCTGGTGGTCTCCAGCCTGGAAACGGTGACCCGCGAAAAGCGGCCCCCGCATTTTGAAGTCATCTCGCTGATTGCAAGCAAGCCCTGAGGTTTCGTTCCGATGTCCCTGCCCTGGCTGCACCCCGATCGTGTCCGCGCCCTCGAAGACGCGCTGGCGCAGCGCATCCTCATCATCGACGGTGCGATGGGCACCATGATCCAGCGGCATGGGCTGGAGGAAGGCGATTACCGCGGTGAACGCTTCGCCGGCGGGTTCGACAGGGCCCACCGGCCCGGCTGCGGGCACGAGGCGGCCGGTGCCGCGCCCGAAGGCCACGACCTGAAAGGCAACAACGACCTGCTGCTGCTGACCCGCCCGGAGGTGATCGCGGAGATCCACACCGCCTACCTGCAGGCCGGGGCCGACCTGATCGAAACCAACACCTTCAACGCCACTTCGGTAAGCCAAGCCGATTACCACCTGGAACACCTGGTGTACGAGCTGAACAAGGCCGGCGCCGCCGTGGCCCGCGCCTGCTGTGATGCGGTCGAAGCCACGACCCCGGCCAAGCCGCGCTTCGTGATCGGCGTGCTGGGGCCGACCAGCCGCACCGCCTCGATCAGCCCGGACGTGAACGATCCCGGTTTCCGCAACACCAGTTTCGATGCGCTGCGCGAGACCTACCGCGAGGCCATCGACGGCCTGATCGACGGCGGCGCCGACACCCTGATGGTGGAAACCATCTTCGACACGCTCAACGCCAAAGCCGCGCTGTTCGCCATCGAAGAAGCCTTCGACGCGCGCGGCGCGCGCCTGCCGATCATGATCTCCGGCACCATCACCGATGCCTCCGGGCGCACCCTGTCGGGCCAGACCGCCGAGGCCTTCTACGCGTCGGTGGCGCACAGCCGGCCGCTGTCGGTGGGGCTGAACTGCGCCCTCGGCGCCAGCGACATGCGCCCGCACGTGGAAACGCTGTCGATCGTGGCCGACTGCCGGGTCAGCGCGCATCCCAACGCCGGGTTGCCCAATGCGTTCGGCGAGTACGACGAGACCCCCGAGGAGATGGCCACCACGCTGCGCGAGTTCGCCAGCGCCGGCCTGCTCAACCTGGTCGGCGGCTGCTGCGGCACCTCGCCGGCACACATCCAGGCCATCGCCGAGGCCGTGGCCGACCTGCCGCCGCGAGCCGCCCGATGAGCGCGGACGTGCACACCCGGCTGTCCGGGCTGGAACCGCTGGTCATCACCCCGGACCTGCTGTTCGTCAACATCGGCGAGCGCACCAACGTCACCGGCAGCGCGCAGTTCCGCAAGCTGGTCAAGGAAGAGCGTTACGAAGAGGCGGTGGAAGTGGCCCGCCAGCAGGTCGCCAGCGGCGCGCAGATCCTCGATGTGAACATGGACGAGGGCCTGATCGATTCCGAGAAGGCGATGACGCGCTATCTCAACCTGATCATGTCCGAGCCGGATATCGCGCGCATCCCGGTGATGGTCGATTCGTCCAAGTGGAGCGTGATCGAGGCCGGGCTGAAATGCCTGCAGGGCAAGAGCGTGGTCAACTCGATCTCGCTCAAGGAAGGCGAAGCGCTGTTCATCGAACACGCACGCAAGGTGCTGCGCTACGGTGCGGCCGCCGTGGTGATGGCGTTCGATGAGCAGGGCCAGGCCGATACCTGCGCGCGCAAGGTGGAAATCTGCACCCGCGCCTACCGGATCCTGGTGGACCAGGTCGGCTTCCCGCCGCAGGACATCATCTTCGACCCGAACATCTTCGCCGTCGCCACCGGCATCGAAGAACACGACAACTACGCGGTGGACTTCATCGAAGCCACCCGCATCATCAAGCGCACACTGCCGCATTGCCATGTGTCCGGTGGCGTGTCCAACGTGTCGTTCTCGTTCCGTGGCAACGAAACGGTGCGCCAGGCCATCCACGCGGTGTTCCTTTACCACGCCATCGCCGCAGGCATGGACATGGGCATCGTCAATGCCGGCGCGATGCCGATCTACGACGATCTGGATGCTGAACTGCGCGAGCGCGTGGAGGATGTGATCCTCAACCGCCGCTCCGATGGCACCGAGCGCCTGCTGGAGATCGCCGAGCGCTATAAAGGCAAGAAGGGCGAGATAAAGGGCGAAGACCTGGCCTGGCGCGAAAAGCCGATCGACGCGCGTCTGGCGCATGCGCTGGTGCACGGCCTGGATGCGTGGGTGGAAGCCGATACCGAGGAAGCGCGGATCCGTTCCAGCCGGCCGCTGGACGTGATCGAAGGGCCGCTGATGGACGGCATGAACGTGGTCGGCGACCTGTTCGGCGCCGGCAAGATGTTCCTGCCGCAGGTGGTGAAATCCGCGCGCGTGATGAAGAAGGCGGTGGCCTACCTGCTGCCCTTCATCGAAGCCGAGAAGGCGCGCAGCGGCGATACCGCCAAGAGCAATGGCAAGATCATCATGGCCACGGTGAAGGGCGATGTGCACGACATCGGCAAGAACATCGTCGGCGTGGTGCTGGCCTGCAACAACTTCGAGGTGATCGACCTCGGCGTGATGGTGCCGGCGCAGAAGATCCTGGACGCGGCCCGCGCGGAGAACGCCGACATCATCGGCCTGTCCGGGTTGATCACCCCGTCGCTGGAAGAAATGAGCCACGTCGCGCGCGAGATGGAACGGCAGGGCTTCACCCTGCCGCTGATGATCGGCGGCGCCACCACCTCGCGCGCGCACACCGCGCTGAAGATCGACCCGCATTACAAGGCGCCCACGGTATGGGTGAAGGACGCCTCGCGCGCGGTGGGCGTGGCCCAGTCGCTGATCTCCAGCGAACTGCGCGCGGCCTTCGTGGCCGCCAACGAGGCCGACTACGCCGACATCCGCCAGCGCCATCGCAACCGCGGCGACGCCAAGCGCCTGGTGACCCTGGCCAAGGCCCGTGCGCAGCGGTTCGACGGCAACTGGTCGCAGTACCAGCCCCCCACCCCGCGCAAGCCGGGCCTGCACGTGCTGGACGACTACCCGCTGGCCGACCTGGTCGAGGTGATCGACTGGACCCCGTTCTTCCAGGCGTGGGAGCTGGCCGGCAAGTACCCGGCCATCCTCACCGACGAGATCGTGGGCACCCAGGCCAGCGAGCTGTACCGCGACGCACGCGCGATGCTCAAGCGCATCGTCGACGAGCGCTGGTTGACCGCCAAGGCGGTGTTCGGGCTGTGGCCGGCCAACAGCGTGGGCGACGATGTGCACCTGACCACCGATGACGGCCCGGCCGTTCTGCATTTCCTGCGCCAGCAGGTGGACAAGCCGGTGGAGCGCCCGGACTTCTGCCTGGCCGATTTCATCGCGCCGGCCGACAGCGGAAAGCAGGACTGGATCGGTGGCTTCGCGGTGACGGCCGGGATCGGCATCGACCCGCACGTGGCCCGCTTCGAGGCCGACCATGACGACTACAACGCGATCCTGCTCAAGGCGCTGGCCGATCGCTTGGCCGAGGCCCTGGCCGAGCGCCTGCACCAGCACGTGCGCACCGATTACTGGGGCTACCAGCCGGATGAAACGCTGGACAACGAAGCGCTCATCGCCGAGCAGTACAGCGGCATCCGCCCGGCGCCAGGCTACCCTGCCTGCCCCGAGCACAGCGAAAAGGCCACGCTGTTCCGCCTGCTCGATGCGGAGAACAACGCGGACATGCAGCTGACCGAGAGCTTTGCGATGCTGCCGACGGCGGCGGTGTCCGGCTATTACTTCAGCCACCCGCAGAGCCAGTATTTCGTGGTGGGCCGGGTCACCCGCGAGCAGGTCAGCGACTACGCCAAGCGCAAGGGCGTGGAGCGCGCGCAGGTGGAACGCTGGCTGGCGTCCAACCTGGACTACGATCCGGAATGAACGCGGTTCCGGTCGCCCGCCTCTCCAGCTTCTACCTGTTCTATTACGCGGCGCTCGGCGCATTCACCCCGTACTGGTCGCTGTTCCTGACCGCGCGCGGGATGAGCGTGACCGCCATCAGCGTGATGATGGGGATCTGGTACGCCACCCGCATCGTGGCGCCCACGACGTGGACGTCGATTGCCGCCGCTTCGCCGCGCCCCATCCTCTGGCTGCGCGTGGGCAGCGTCCTGACGCTGGTTACCTTCTGCTCGTTCCTGCTGCCGCTGCCGCTGCCTTGGATGTACCCGGCCATGGTGGTGTTCTGCTTCTTCTACAACGCGGTGATGCCGCAGTTCGAATCGATCACCCTCACCCACCTGGGCAACGACAGCCACCGCTACGGGCTGATCCGGGTCTGGGGCTCGCTGGGCTTCATCGCGGTGGTGATGGGCTTTGGCTGGTTGATCGAGGGCAGCGGCGGCGCCGGCAACGCGCACCTGCTGCCGTGGCTGATGCTGCCGCTGTTCGCGTTGCTGGTGGGCTCGGCGTTTGCCAACTACTACGCGCGCGATTTCCATCGCGCCGACGGCGACGCCAGTGGCTTCTGGCAGATCGTGCGCAAACCGCAGGTGCTGGCATTCTTCCTGGCCGCGTTCATGGAGCAGCTGTCGTTCGGGCCGTACTACACGTTCTTTTCGGTCTACATGGATCACCACGGCTATGCGACCTCCACGCTGGGGCTGCTGTGGACGATCGGCGTGGTGTTCGAGGTCGGCGTGTTCTTCACCATCGGCCGTTTTTTCCGCCGCTATGACGCCAGCTGGATGCTGCTGATCGCGCTGGTCAGCTCGACCCTGCGCTGGACCGTCACCGCACTGTTCCCGGACCACCTGGGCGTGATGCTGGTGGCGCAGACCGCGCATGCGCTGGGGTTTGCCGCGTTCTTCGCGGCGGCCATGCAGATGCTGGCGACCTACTTCCCGGGCCGGCTCAACGGGCACGGCCAGGGGCTGCTGTATGGATTCTCGTCAGGCGTCGGCGGCGTGCTCGGCGCGTTGATCGCCGGCCAGCTGTGGAACATCGACCAGGGTCGCACCGCGTTCCTGGCCGGCGCGGGGTTCGCGTTCGCCGGCGCACTGCTGTGCTTCTTCGCGATCAGCCTGCCGCTGTTGCGGCGCCGATAGCGCGCACCCGGTCGGCGCTACTGCAGGTGGCTGCGGAATTCGGGCAACAAGATCCTGTTGCCGTAGCCGCTCAGGTGGTCAGCGTCGAAATACAGCGGCCTGCCGTCTGCGTCGGGCTTGCACGCTTCGCCCGGGCACAACACCGGTAACGGATCCCACACGCTTGCACCCGGCAGCGCGGCGGCGACCTGGCGCAGGCTGTCCAGCACCGGGGCGCGCATTGCTTCCACCTGCGCGCGCGGAATCTGCATGCCATTGACGCAGATCGGGTTGTGGCGGTTGAACGCGTCCGAGCAGCGGTACGGCGGTGCGGGCAGCACCGGCTTGGGCGCTTCCAGCACGATCCGCACGCCGCGTTCGGCCAACGGGCGCAGCTGTTCGATCGAGGCGATCACCTCGGCCGCCCGCCCTTCCACCGCCGCCGGGCTGGCCAGATCGGCGGTGACCTGGGCCGCATCGAACAGCTGGTACTGCTCGGCCAGGCGCGGAATGCGCAGCCCGGGCAGGAACAGCACGTCACCGGCACGCGCGGTAGCCTGGATATCCTCCAGCACGTTGCGGGTGTAGACCTCGCAGCCCGGGTTCGGCCCCCGCCAGGCCTGCATGCCGACCAGCGCGCAGCCGCCACTGCCGTACAGGCGCACCTGCCCGCCATCCTGCACCACCTTGCGGCGCAGCAGCTCGTTGTAGACCAATGCGTGCGAATCGCCGGCCACGAACAGCACCCCCGCCCCACCGCTGCCGCCCTTGCACTCGCCCCGCTGAAGCAGCCGCGCCTGTCCCCCGGCGACCGGAATGCTGGACTCGACCACGCGGCAATCGGCCACTTCCTTCTTCAGCCCCTTCGCATACGGGTACCAGTCGAGCGGATGCCGGCTGACCGTACTGAACGAAATGTGCCGCTGCTGCTTGACCAGCACCGACTGCAGGCCGGCGCCCAGCACCAGTACGCCCAACCCCAGCAGTACCCAGCGCCCGTTGGTCCGCGGGCCGCGCGCGCCATGCCGCAGCGGCTGCTCCACCCAGCGCCAGGACAGCCACGCCAGCGCGAACACCAGCGCCACCGCGCACGCCCCGGCCAGCACGGTTTCCAGCCCAACCGTCCAGCGGAACAGCACGAACACCGGCCAATGCCACAGGTACAGCGAGTAGGAGAGCTTGCCGACCCACACCATCGGCGGGCTGGCCAGCGCGCGCCCGGTCCAGCCCTGCGGATGCCGCTGCAGCAGCCCGAGCAGCACCAGCGTCGACAGCACCGGCCATAACCCGTCCGGCCAGGGCGAATGCCCGGGGCGTGCCGCCCACAACCCGTAGCCAAGCGCCGCCACCGCCAACAGAAGCAAGGGCGAACGCCACGACAGTCCACGCGCCAGCGGCGCCATGTTGAAGCGGCCGGCCAGCGTCATCGCCTGGTACAGCAGTACGCCGGCACCGAGCTGCCAGAAGCGCGTTGTGGTGATGTAGAACGCCTGGATCTCCTGCCCGCCCTGCCCGGCCAGCCGCAGCGCGTAGGCCAGCGAAGCGACGGTGGCTGCCGCGAACAGCCCCAGCGACAGCGCGCGCCCGCGCCCGCCCCGCGACCATGCCAGGAACAGCAGCGGGAACAGCAGGTAGAACTGCTCCTCCACGCCCAGCGACCAGGTGTGGGTATACGGATTGAATTCGGTGCGCGGCGAGAAGTAGTCGTTGCCGGTGGCGGCCAGCACCCAGTTGCTCAGCCCGAAGAACGCGCGGCGCCCGGTCTTGTCGCTGGTTTCGCTTAGCCAGGATTCGGGAATGAACAGCGCACTGAACAGTGCTGTGACCAGCAGGCACACCACCAGCGCCGGCACGATCCGGCGGATGCGGCGCGCGTAGAAACGCAGCAGGCCCTGCCAGCCGCCAAGCGCCGGCAGGCGATCGACCGAGGCGCTGACCACGAAGCCGGAGATGACGAAAAACACATCCACGCCGGTGAAACCACCGGGCAGCCAGCTCGCCTTGAGGTGGTACAGGATGACCGACAACACGGCGACCGCACGCAGGCCGTCGATGTGCGGGACGTAGGTTTGTCGCAATTGGCCTTCCTGCATGCACACTCCTTTGCCGCACGACCCACGGTCGTGCGCTACCGCATTCATCCCGTCAGGTAGGTATAGACCGTGGGTCGATACCCGTTTATTTTAACAGACCAGGTCGTCAGGCACCTGGTAGG